>NZ_JANMZH010000178.1:0-37868 GCF_031383065.1 Microcoleus sp. OTE_8_concoct_300
ATTTTTTATGAGGCTGCATAGAATCCGATCCCCCCTAGCCCCCCTTAATAAGGGGGGGACAAGATTCCCATCAAAGTCCCCCTTATTAAGGGGGATTTAGGGGGATCGAGATATGTGCAACTTCACATTAAATTGGTATTAGCTAATAACTAATGATATCATGTCCGATCAATTAACCATAATATCCCGGTCGGGGCGGGTTTTTGAGATTGTCAATTATTGGCAGGTATTGTTGGTGAACCCGCCCCTACAAAAATCGCGGTCGCTCGACCGGACTTGATATAACTAATGACTAATGACTAATGACTAATGACTAATGACTAACAATTACTTAGAGATAAAATGAACCCAAAAATTCCCGTCAGCCATACACACGCTGCGGATTAAGCGATAGGGATAGTGCAAGTAGGCACCGCTGGCACTTGTGTCGTAGCCGCTTGGGAACCACTCGCCATAGGGATCGTGAACGAAGAATCCCTCGCTGTCGTAGCCTGCGACAACTAGAATGTGACCGAAAGACGTGAAGTATCCGTAGATAACAGCGGGATTTCCGCTGGCGAGCCAATCTTGAACATCCTCAATTGTTGCATTTTCGGTAAAGAAATCTTGAGCGCCGTAATCTTTAACAATCTTCGCTAAATCGTAGGGATCCCAGCGACTGTAACCTTTGGCGATCGCATATTCGTAGAGTTCGTCTTCATATTGCCCGGTTTTTTGGCGCCGCGGCACCCTCAAAAAGTCCAGACACATCGCTATTGAAGTTACATTGGCAGAACCTGTAGGATTGTACAAGTTATCCATTTGCGATCGATAAGGAATGCCAAGCCTGACAGTTGGGGGATTCGGTTTGGGATAAAACACAAGCTCGTCTTGACTAATTTGAGCGTGCGATCCGAAAACATACCAAATCCCTGAACCTTTGAAAGACTCGTTACGCAGAGCAACTCTGATGTGATTGCGAGTCGGAGCAAAAGCCAGGATCTCAAACTCTTTTCCCCCTGGTATTAATTGTTTTTCCGAGTCCAGAAGCGCAGAAGATGCCAGCGGTTTTGATTTAAAAATGGTGTCTCTGAGCGTTTTCAGTATCAGGGGAGGTGTGGGAATGTCCCCTGGTTTAGTTTCGATCAGCTTTGTGGCTGTGACTGCTCCCAAAAAACCAGCTTCGCCGCACTTCATCAGAGTTTGAAATCGGTGCAAAGCAGCAGTAGAGAGAGGGCCAAATTTTCCGTCTACGGGAGGTTTCAGTAAACCCAGGTCAATGAGGCGGCTTTGAATTTGGTGGCTGAGTTCGTCGTCAGCAGCTATTGCTTTGGCATCGTACCTCATTTTTGAGTTGAGAAAGTTTTGTAATTTCATGCTTGCGTGCCCACGATCGATTTGAGATTTTAGATTTGAGATTTTAGATTTTAGAATTACGACGGCAGATAAATCCGGTGGCCCGGGACCCAATTGCTTGATTGTCAATAATTCCCCGTTTATCCTCTCATAAAATTATCGATTTTAGATTTGAGATTTTAGATTTGAGATTTATGACTGCAGATAAATCCGGTGGCCCGGGACCCAATTGCTTGATTGTCCATAATTCCCCGTTTATCCTCTCATAAAATTATCGATTTTAGATTTTAGATTTTAGATTTTAGATTTATATCAATTCCGGTTGCATTGGAATGATTAAACCGCAGAGTACGCAGAGAACGCAGAGAAAGAGAACAGAGAGATGAATACAGGACGATGCTAACGGATTTGATATTACGATCGCAGATAAATCCGGTGGCCCGGGACCCAATTGCTTGATTGTCAATAATTCCCAGTTTATCCTCTCATAAAATTACGGTGATTTTATCGATCGCCCGTACCTTAAAGGCTTCATATTAATTATTTGATACAAAACCTTCAAGGCGAGGGTCGATCGAATTTCAGGCACTATTGACTAAAAATCCCTGGTGCCCGTTGGCATTCTTTCTGCCGAATGCCGAATGCTGTTGGATGCCGGGGAAGCAGAGGGAGGGCAGAATTCCCCTGTTGAGGCGATCGTCCTGTTTATGCTTCGTCCGGACGAATTACCACAACACCCATTGCGTCGGGAGACAGATATTTTACGGCGGCTTCTCGGAGATCCTGCGCCGTCTGAGCTTGGATGCAGGCGGCATAGTTGAGGGCGGGAGCGATATCTCCTAACATCGAGTGATAGTAACCGTACAAACTTGCTCGATCGCTCGGAGTTTCGTTACCAAAGATAAACCGATTTGCTACTTGGGTGCGGATGCGGGAAATTTCGGCATCTGTCACCAGTTCAGTTTGGAGAGTGCGGATGTGTTGGACGATCGCAGCTTCCACTGCTGCCAAGTTTTCTGTCGGTAGTTGAGCAGAAATCGAGAATACGCCGCCGAGTCGCTGAGTCATGTTGCTGACCGAAATTGACGAAACTAACCCTTTTTCTTCGCGCAAATCCTGAACCAAGCGAGTTGTGCGGCCGTGACCCAATATTGTCGCCAAAACGTCCAGGGCATAAGTTTCGGACATTTCCATGAAACCTGGCACTCGCCACATCACGATCAGTCGGGCTTGCTGAAGGGCAGAGTCTACAAATTCGCGGCGGACTGTTTCTGTAAACGGCGATTCTTGGCCGTAGTTCAGGATTTGGGATTCTGGGTGAAAGTTGCTGACAGCAGGCGCATTTATTTTGTTGTTTTGTGATGTGCTTTTTGCTGCAAAACTGTCTACAACAATTTCTATTAGTCGATCGACTGGCAAATTGCCTACAGCTACGGCTGTCATGGCCCCTGGGTGATATCTGCTGCTGTGGAAATCCCGCATTTGTTGCGCGGTAAGCTGTTCGATTACCGCAGTCGGGCCGAGTACCGGTCGCTTGTAGGGCAGGACTTCAAACGCTAATTCCATCGATCGCTGATAGGTGCGGCGGCGGGGATTGTCTTCCGATCGTCTAATTTCTTCTAAGACTACCAGCCGTTCTCGATCGAAGGCGTCGTCGGGAATGCTGGCGTTGAGCAACACATCGACTTGCAGGGGAGCTAGTTCGGCAAAATCTTTAGGGGCTGTGGTGATGTAGTAGTTAGTGTAATCTTGGCTGGTGGCTGCATTGGTGACAGCACCGCGCTGCTCGATCGCGCGCTCAAATTCTCCGCTTTTGATGCTCGGAGTTCCCTTAAAAATCATGTGTTCTAAAAAGTGAGCCATGCCGTTGATTTCGTCTGGTTCGACGGCTGAGCCTAAATTGAGCCATACGCTGAGGTTAACAGCATCGACTGGCAAGTGTTCGGCTATAACTGTCAGACCGTTGGGGAAATGGCGGACTGTTGGGGCGTTGAGGGGGGATCGGGAGGAGGATTTGAGTAGGGTTGATGTCATTGCGCTTTTAAATTTATCTTGTTCTCTATATCTTAAAGGGTCATCCGATTTTAGATTTTAGATTTTAGATTTTAGATTGATCCCACGGCTGATGGTTGCTGGGGATGTTGTCGGGGGCGATTCCCTTCGGGATAGCTTCGCTTCACGCGAAATGCGAGAGCGGTGAGGGCGTGAGGGTGATGAGAAATCAGTGCGATCGACAAAACAAAAGTTGATTTCTTAAAAGTTGCAAGTTATAGTCTAGTTTGAATTTAGCCTTTAATCCCTTCTTTTCGCATTCAAGTTTCGGAGTTGCCAATGCAATTTGAGTTTCTGATTCCAAAACGCCCTGTATCTTTGCAAACGAGAAAGAAATGCAAGCGACAGGATTGGCAAGCATTTGTGCGTGCAGAAGCGTCAAAAACTTGGGTAGGAGATCCTTATTCAGGAAACGTTCATTTAACTTTAGTATACCTCTATGATACTTACCCTGTTGACACAGACAATATAATAAAGCCCATACAGGACGCACTAATTGGGTTAGTTTATGAGGATGATTCACTTGTCACAGATGTGGAGTCGCATCGTCGCTCGCTTAGCGACACATTTGACGTTGCTCTATGTCCGTTATTGTTGCTCCGTGGCATAAGATCTGGCAGTGAGTGCGTTTACGTTAGAATAAATTCAGCAAAAGCACTGGAGAGCTATCTATGACCGCTAAATTAATACACGACAAATCAGTATCTAAAATTGCCGAAAAATACCGACAAGCAGGCTATACAGTATTGGTTGACCCTGAACCTGAAGACATCCCTTTCGATTTAGGGACATATCGTCCAAATTTGATTGTAAGAAAGAACGAAGCCGAAGGTTATATAATCGAATTCAACGCTTCGGGCAGGCAAACATCTATAGATAGGTTGAAAGAAATTGCTGAAATAGTTTCTGAAAATACAGGCTGGCGTTTCTTATTAATGACTGAAGAAGATGCTTTACTGAAAGACAACTCCAATGAAGTAAATCTATTATCTTGGCAACAAGTCTTTACGAGAAAAACACAGGGTGAACGTCTAATTTCATCAGGAGAAAATGAAGGCGCGTTTTTATCACTTTGGGGAACACTTGAAGCACTCCTGCGTAGACAAGCTGAGGAGGTTAGTATTCCAATTGAAAGATTTCCACCTGTATCTCTGATCAAACATATGTATTCGCAAGGAGAACTTTCAATAGAAGAGTACGATCGAGCAATGCTACTTTTAAGCGTAAGAAACCGATTGATTCATGGATTTGAAGCACCAGAAGTCAATGAGTCTGTATCTGAATTGCTCGCCCTTGTCAATGAATTAATAAGTTTATGGGCACCAGAGGCATCTGGGTCCTGAGAGGAGGTTCCGCAAAAGGAGTGTTGCTCACTGCGCTTCACAAAGTCCGCGCGATCGCACTTATCCCGAGCAGGAATCGCCCTAGCCAACAAGTGAGATAGAAGCGTGAGCCCTTAACTTTCGTTTATCTGCTATTTCTCAACGGGCATTTGCCACTTAGAAATAGTTGCCCAAGTCCTCAGTTTTTTTTGTGACAGCAAAAGATGCAAAATCGAAGATTGAATAACAACTTAGTATTTGCAAAACAAGCTTTTCAACGATTTTGGCGATCGACTTCGGGGAAAATCGGCTTAATTTTGACTGTAGCGCTGACGATCTGGGCACTGTTGGCCCCCCTACTTTCTCCTTACGATCCGGCGGTCGATCGAAATTATTTGTTGCGCTTAGTGGCTCCTAGCGCTAAACATTGGTTTGGCACCGACGGTTTGGGGCGAGATTTGTTGGTGCGGGTGTGGCACGGATTGGGAATATCTTTACTCGTTAGCCTGGTTTCTGTGGGTGCGGGTTTAATTGTGGGAGCGCTTTTGGGGCTCGTGGCCGGGTATTTTCGGGGGTTGCTGGAAATGGCGATCGGCACTTTGGCCGATATTTTGTTAGCTTTTCCTTCGATTTTACTGGCGATCGGCGTTGTTACCGTCACCGGGCCGAGCCTGCAAAGCGTAATTATCGCCGTCAGCCTCGTGCAAATTCCGATTTACATCCGTTTAACTCGCAGTATGGTGCTGTCTCTGCGGGAACAAGAATTTGTTTTGGCCCTCAAGGCCTTGGGTGCCAGCGACTTGCGGATTATTTTTCGCCACATTTTGCCGGGAAGTCTCGCGCCTCTAGTTGTACAAGCAACTCTTTCGACTGGTACGGCGACACTAGAAGCTGCCGGTTTAGGTTTTTTGGGTTTGGGCGCACAGCCGCCGGTTCCTGAGTTGGGGACGATGCTTTCTGATGCTTTTAAGGGCGGATACGCTCTTTCGTCTCCTTGGACGATCGTGTTTCCAGGTTTGCTGATTACCTTGACAGTTCTGGGTTTCAACCTTTTGGGCGACGGCCTGCGAGACGTTTTAGACCCAAGAGGGAATTAGAGGGGAAGTGGGGAATTTATACTTTTGCCTTTTGCCTTTTACCTTCTGCCTTCTTCTCTCTGCGCCCTCTGCGCCCTCTGCGGTTCATCCCCTCTTCCTTCTTCCTCACTCTAAAATCTAAAATCTAAAATCTAAAATCTAAATATAGAGTGACTTGACTGGTGTCACGATCTACGCGAAACTTTACATACAACTGATGTATTGCTTCTATTTATTAATAAGTTCTGTTAAGTTGTGACTCAAAACCTATCAATTAGTCAAAATTGATATAGCGCTTTGTCAGTCAGCCAACTCTCAAGAAGCGACTTCAGGAGGCATCGTCCCTGGCTTGCTGGTGTCGGTGTCTGTTCTCACTATTCCTATTCAGTCAGCCCGGATTATGGAAACACTAGAGTTTGTGATCTATCCAGATGGCCGCGTACAGGAAACAGTCACCGGCATTGTCGGTGCTTCCTGCGCTGAGGTAACGGCTGCAATTGAAGCTCAGCTCGGCGTGGTGCTTCATCAAGAGTCAACATCTGAATATTTCACGCAAGCCCTGCATCAGTCAGCCGAAGCGACGGCCCAAGTGGCTTTTAGCGATTGGTAATTTTTTTTGTTGAGTTCACTTAAATTTTTTTGGAATCACCATGTCACACTTTAGCCAAATTAAGACCCAGATCCGCAATTTGAATTCTTTGGAAGCTGCTTTAACTGACTTGGGTATCGACTGGAAGTCGGGCCCAACTGAGGTGCGCGGCTATCGCGGCCTAACCAGTACCGCTGAGGTCGTGATTGAGCAAGAAAACGGCTATGACCTAGGTTTTAGCTGGAACGGGACTGAGTATGAATTGGTGGCTGACTTGCAGTTTTGGCAGCAAGCTTGGTCTGTAGACCGTTTTCTGAATAAGGTGACTCAGCGCTACGCTTACCATACTGTGGTGAATGAAAGCGCTAAGCAGGGTTTCCAAGTTTCTGAGCAAAAGCAAAATCAAGATGGTTCGCTCCGCTTGGTGGTGCAGCGCTGGTGCGCTTAATAATTTTTCGAGATTTTTGCAATCTTGTCTCATCAAAGTCCGCCTGCGCGGACTTATTTACTATTGGGGGGGTCTAAATGTCTGAGATTTCTGGACTCGGAATAGATACAGCAAGCGATCGCTCTGGTTTAGAGCCGGAGTTGGGAGGTTTTTTGCGGGATGCGCCCGATCGCTCTGGTTTGGAACCCGAGTTGGGCGGGGTGTTGCGCCAAAAAGGTGTCTATGTTGATGAGATTACCTGCATTGGCTGCAAGCACTGCGCTCACGTTGCTCGCAATACTTTTTATATTGAACCGGATTACGGTCGATCGCGCGTAGTTCGACAAGACGGGGATTCTGAAGAGTTGATTGCTGAGGCGATCGACACTTGTCCGGTGAATTGCATTCACTGGGTTGATTACACCGAACTCAAGAATCTGGAAGAAGAACGCAAGGATCAGGTGATTCCTGTCGTTGGCTTTCCCGTGGATATGGCGACAGTTAAGGCCGGTATTCGCCAGCGACAAAAGAATAAGTTGGGCGATCGTAAGTTCAAAGGTAGCCATTGAAATCCCCAATTCACATCCACAGCTTGAAACCTGTGGCTCAAACAACAAAAACAGCCCGCCCGGGCTGTTTTTTGTATACATTGTATAATTCAAGTTTATTTGAGAGGATGGTGCTCAGCGAGAATTTTCTCAACTCTAGCTTCGTCAATTCTGGCAGTTAATGTTGTTGCCTCGTTGTTATCGCGAATGGTTTTTGCTAAAGTAAAAGACGAGCCGACTGAAAAAGTTAAACCCATACCCATAAAAGCTTTTTGCCAGGGGTCTACCTGTAAATAAATGATACCTACAGTAGTTGCGGAAATGGCAACAATAAAAGAAACCCAGCACTGAAGTATCCAAGCATTAGTATCTTTTTGACGTAGGATTTGTTTCTGCATAGTGCCTCTCGATCAAATATATCTTTTGGTGGATTAACTTAAAGCATAGAGAGTGCGACTGAAGCGGTCAGGAGAGCAGGGGACAGTTTCGATAAGTGAACAGTGCGATCGAACTTTTTACTAAAAATTAGAACGCTGTAGATAGGGTTTAAGGCTCAAGGAAGACTGGGTGGGAGTAGACAGTTAGAAAACTCCACTAAGGAAAGCTAGTTTTTTCTCAAAATAGCGTAAGGTGCGCGGTCCGGCGCACCCTACTTCTCCCACTCCGCCTCCGCTGACGAGAGTTTGACTCTATGCAGCGGTTTCAACCGCCGACTCTTATCTACTTTGTTTGTGTAGCCCCGGTTTCAACCGCCGAGTCTTATCTACTTATTTTTCTGCTGAGTCTTCGCTTGTTCGATCGCAATTTCCCTGACTGCTTGCAAAGAACTCAAATTCGATGCACCCTCAATCGCCTTCACCGCCAAATCTTGAACCTGTTTTAAGGCAGAATCCAGTTGTTTCGACAAGCTAGCGAGGCGCGCATCTTGATTTTGAATTGTCTGCAACATCCCTTGAATTTGCAGTTCATAATTTTGCTTTTGCCCTTCGATATCTTTAGCAGACAAATCAGCCTTAACTTTAGCTTGATAATTGCCAATATTGCGGCCGTTATCTTTCCCGTTCTTGATATTAGCTTCCAGTTCTTTCGGGAAAGCTTCTACCTTAGCTTTCACCTCAGCATAAAGTTTTTCCCGTTCCGAAATAGATTTTTCGCGTTCCGCCCACTGTTTCTCCTGTTCTTGCTGAAACTCTTCGATTTCTTGATACAGCCTTTTCTGGCGCTGTTCGTATTCTTCGATGTCCAGATTTCGCTGAAGATTCAAATCATAATCATACAACTCTTCATCCCGATCGCGAGCTTTTTGGTGATGCTCATTGCGTTCTTTAACTGCCAACTTTTGGAGTTCCTGCTCTTTTTCCCAAGCTTGCCGGCGTTCCAACAATTCCTGTTCAACAGTTTCGCGCTGTTCGCTGAGTTCGCCAGCAAAAGTTTTCGCGCTTTCTTCGTACTGTTGAATTAAATTGTCCAGCGTATCTTCTGCAACATCTTCTAAACTGTGCAACTCTTGCAGTTGTTGAATTTCCTCGCCCACCGTGCGCCGCAATTCTTCGAGTTTAGCAGCTTCTGAAGTTAATTTCTCAGACAACTCACTGACAGCGCCACCAAAGCCAAATTGCAGCAAAATCAAATTGTCGATTGTAGACTGCATTTTTTGTGGATTTTGAGTTAAAGCCATTGGTTTTTGTGCCTCCACAATAGGTTTTTCTGGGGCTGGTTTTTGCTTTTGGGAAGCGTTTAGCTCTTGGATTTGCGATTCTAACTGCGCTTTTTCTTGCGCTGCTTCCTTGTACGCTTCGAGAATTTCAGCCTTGGTGCTTTTGTCGCTAACTCTTTTGTTCATGACTTTTCATTCCTTAATAGTTGGGAAAATTTCTGTCATTTTTCCGTAAGGTGAGCATTGCACACCTTACTGGGTTTTAAGCTTTGCTGGCAAAAGCTTTCATTGCCAAATCTTGCGCTTGCTTCATCGTGGCTTGCAGTTGCGCGGAAATTTCGGCGATTTGTTCGGTTTGTCGCTCAATAGTCTGCTGCAAAGATTGCGCTTTCAATTCATATCCTTGCTTAGTGCCTTCCCATTCTTTCTCCACCAAATCTGCTTTAACTTTAGCTTCGCGAGAAACTTCTTGAATTGCTTCTTCTTTGGCTTTAACATAAGCCTGTTTGAGTTCTTCTTCAAATCCAGCCGCTTTCTTTTGATTTGCTTCAAACTCCGCTTGATTGTCGCTGAGGACTTGTTCACGTTCTACCCAGTTTTTCTCTTTTTCGCGAGTAGACTGTTGCAATTCCCGTTCTAGTTTGCGTTTTGTTTCTTCGTATTCGTCGGTTTCGATTTTGCGGGTGCGTTCTAATTCGTAGTGATAATCTGCTGTTTCCCGCTGGCGTTCTTTTGTTATTAGTGCAATCTCTTCTTGAATTGCTATGTCAAACTCTTGCTGTTCTTTTTCCCAAACTTTGCGTTTTTGGGTCGTGTCTTTTTCGATAAGTTCGCGCTGGTTGGCGCTGTTTTGTTCGAGCAGGGTCAGTTTTTCTCGGTGCTCTTGAGTTAAAATGTGGAGGGCGTCTGCTACAACTCTGATTTGCTGCAACTCTTGCAATTGTTGGGCTTCAATTTCGATCGCGCGTTTTAATTCGTCTAATTTGGAAGATTCGACCTTCAGTTTTTCGGAAAGTCCGTTGGTGATGCTGCCGAAATCTAATTGCAAGTCAGCCAAGCCTTTGACGATGCTGTCTATTGTGTAGGTGGAAGCTACTTCGAGGAGTTGTTTGTTTTTGGCTTTTTCGGCTGACTCTTCTTTGGTTTCTACTTTGGATTCGATCTTTTTCTTGTCGGCTAAAATCTGCTGAAAGTTTTGCAAAATTTTGGCTTTGCTATCCTTGGCAGTTGCTATTGTCATAATGTTTGCTTCTCCTAATTCTAACTTGGCGAGACTTTTTAGTGAGACGTTTTCAGTTATTGTAAGTTGCGGAGTTGGCTGAGAATGGCTCTGTACTTTCTGGCTGCGTTGGGTTTTTCTTCGGGATTGGCGCTGGCTAGAATTTTGAGAATTTTACAGCAGCGATCGCACGGATTTCCTTGCCAGCAGCCGCACTCATCAATTATACTTAAAAGTGTGCCTTTTAGCAATTGATTTTCGGCTAACAAAGCTCGGTAATTCCGCTGGACAGATTCGGCAACTAAAGTCATGTGATGGAAGTCTTCGGTGAGACTTTCGATGTCGTTAACTGCGTCGGCTCGAATTTGGTCGAGCAGCTCAAGATTCTCTTTCAAACGGCTTTCTTGCAGGTTGGGTTGGGTTTTCAGATTCGTTAATTTCTTCATTTCACTCTTGGTTGTAACAGTTATGGTAAAGGCGCGATTAAATCGCGCCTTTACAACAGAATTAGAACAAGTCAGCAGTTGATTTGTCTTCCGCTGGCGGTAGCGACATACCGCCGTTGGAATTCAAAGCAATAGCATCACTTTCACCCTTACCATGAGCAGCCATCAAGCGTGCAACTTCCTGGGGAGGGAGATTATCCAAACACACCATTTGCCGCGTTCCTTCCAAATCGATCATCCGAGATTGATTGCTCATATCGGACAAAATTGCTGCTGCTTGGTCGATAATTGCCCAGTTGCTACGGTCCATCCACGACCATTTTAAACTGTAATAATTGATTGGTTTAACGAATCCGCTGTCGTCTGGTTTTTCGCCGGAATGCTGGGTAAATTCGGGAATAAAAATACCTGTAGCAGGCTCTACTCCGCGAGATTGAACTGAGGCAACTAACCCGTTAAAATCGTTCAAGCTGCGGTTTTTGATGTAAGTCACCATGACTACTCCTTGCGGCAATTCGCCGGTTTCTGCGACAAACCACAGTTGACCCCATAGTGTGTGGGAAGTTTGACCGAGGGAGCCGAAGAATTTGGAGAATTTGAGAATTGTCATTGAGCATTTTGAACCGTAGTCGGTGTCGCCGATCGCCCATTGGCCAATCTGACAGTTGTTTCGGACGGCGATCGGGATTTCCGGTACTAGCAAAGCATTGCTCGGTTTGGCACCAAATACTGAAAATGTCGGTCTTTCTTGTGTTTTAGTCATTGTTCGTTTTTCCTTAGTTCTTTATTGCTTTACGGGGAATTGGTAATCCGTTAAATCTCGTACATTGCTCGCGGCTGAACTTCGATTACCTAATCAGATGTGTTGTCGCTTTTGGTTCTGGATAGGTATACTCAAGCATCGCCTCTTGTTGAGCTTTGATAATCCGCAGCGCGGCGAGCAAATGCTCTAAGGTTTCTAGGTGCGCTGGGGTGAAGTGGATGCTGAAGCCTTCGCCATCCCGCGCGTAGCCGGGACACACGAGTGAGGCTGAGCTTTGTTCTTCGTGGGTGGCGATGTATAGCCAGTCATCGTCTTCGAGCTTGTAATGCGTGTCTGTCCAGGTTCTCAGCATTTGCGATCTGCTCCTCCTTATTTGCTGCGTACAAGCGTTTTGACGCCCAGCGCTTCTCACTCCTCTGAAGTTGACGGCGCTATCTGTAGCGTGTTGGCTGGGATAATTTCCACTTTTGACCCTACAGGGCGGTTGATTTAGTTGATTAAATCGTCAACTATCCTCATGGTAGCCTGGGTTGATTTTCCCGTCAAGTGTTTTGTTGAACTTTTCATCAAAACAGGCTAGAATGCTTGTCAGGAGGCAAAAAACCGTGGAACAAACATTTGGAAGACTGATCCGTCAAGCTCGCAAGGACAAAGCTTACTCACAACGTGAGCTAGCAGCTATGCTAAGTGTGGACTTTACTTATTTGTCGAAGTTGGAGAACGATCGAGCGGATTATGCGCCAAAAGAGGAGGTAATCCGAGCATTAGCGCGGAATCTAGACATAAACGAAGAGGAATTGATTTTCTTGGCGGGGAGGCTGCCGCAGCAGTATGAAGCGCTGCTGAAGCAGAACCCGAAGGAAATGCAGGCTCTTTTCCGCCGAATGCAAGAAAATCCCGATTGGCTGAAACAGTCTTTTGAAGCGTAAGAGAGGCCCCTCAAAGTGAGTATCTTTAAGCCGTATTGCTTCTATCCCAAAGAAACGATCGAGCGTTTGGCAAATGACATCTTGATGCAGATGCAGAAAACGCAAAATTTTGCTCCGAGATGGCCTTTTGAGGCGACAACCGTTGCTGATTTTCTGGATTTGGGCGTAGTTTGGGACTGCATTGAGCCGGATGAAGAAGGTGCGATCGCGGCGAGGATTTTGCCGCAGCAGCGGTTAATCGAAATCAACGAACAGATTCTCGAAAAACCGCCGGGTTTCATCGAATCGACGATCGCCCACGAAATCGGCCACTGGGTGCTACACGTCAATCAAGACGAAGCAGACGGCACTGTGGAACAGTTGGAATTAAACTTGGGCAATCAAGGAAAAACCGCCCAGGATGTCGAGGAACCGTTTGTTTGTCGGGGTGCGAGTGCTGATAATAAGGTTTTGTCGATCGAATGGCAAGCGCAATATTTTGCAAGCTGTTTGTTAATGCCTCGGTGTATTTTGGAGGAAAAAAGACAGGGACGCGATTTAACTAAGTGGTCGCATTTATACAAAATGAGAGATGAATTGGGAGTGAGCATTTCCAATTTAACAAACCGCTTGCAAGAATTCGATTGGATTTACATTCCCAAGGGAACACGCGAGATTTATGCCGGCAAAGATGCGGCAAACGGACAGCAGCGGTTGTTCGGTTGAGAGGAAACTCGAATTTGAGATTTGAGAATTGCGAGTTCTCGAATCTCAAATTGTTAAAATTATTTGTACGCCAGGAGGCAACAAAATGGAAGCCAAACGAGTAGCAGATTTAACAGTTGAAGAACTGCAAGCGATAATTCTCGAAACAAAACCAGTATCGGAGTTGACCGTTGGAGAATTGAAAGCGATAATTGCGGAAGTAGTAGATCAACGGCTGATTAATTGGCTAAACACCGCGAATCAAAAATCATATAACGTGCTTCCTGCTAGAACGGAGGAAGAACAAACGCAGGGAAATTTAGCAGAAAGAGAGTCGTTGCAAAAGCGGCGAGAAGAAGGAAATGCCGAGGAACGAATAAAGCTAGTTGAATTTTATCAAAAAATATTAGATAACGCTCCTATAAAATCATCTGCCGTGCTTCCTGCCAGAACGAAGGAAGAACAAATGCAGAGAAATTTAGCAGCGATAGAGTTGTTGAGAAAATGGCGAGAAGAAGGAGACCCTGAGGAACAAACAGAGACTGGTGAATGTTTGCAAAAAGTATTAGATTAAGATCGACTTTCTTCTAACAGGTCGATATTTGGGCAACAAAAATGATATTTTTATTTGATTCGGGGCCTCTGGGAATATTAACGAATCCCAAGGCGGCGCCTGTGACTTTAGAGTGCCAAAATTGGGTAGAATCTTTGCTATTAAAAGGTTACAGGATGATTTTACCTGAAATAACAGATTATGAAGTGCGGCGCGAGTTATTGCGGCCAAATAAGCTGGCAGGTATCAGGCGCCTTAATGCAAATTAGGCTGGCTTGAATACTTGCCGATAACAACGCCAGTAATTCTCAAGGCTGCTTAGTTGTGGGCCGAATCCCGTCAAGCAGGAATCCCGACAGCACACCCGAAAGAACTTGATGGAGATGTGATTTTAGCGGCTCAAGGTTTGCTGGTTGGTGAAGGTGGAGAAGAGGTTGTTATTGCTACAACAAATGTGGGGCATTTGTCGAGATTTGTTGATGCTCGCGAGTGGCGGGATATTGAGTAATGCTGTATACTAAAGTTAAAATTCCCAATTGAAATTGCATTTTATGCTAACCAATATTGAACTCCTGCTGGCAGCTTGTGAGGAATTAAATATCCCTTACGAAATCCTGCATGATTCCCAAAACTTGATTAGAATCAAACATAGAGGGGAAAACTATTATTTTGTAAATTACCTGATGCCATTTAACAGCGCATCAATTGCAAAAATTTTTAAAGACAAAGAATATACTTATCAAATATTAAAAGGCAAAATAAATACTCCCAGAACTCTCGGTTTTGTCTCGCCTCACTGCCAGGAGAAGTATAAAAAGTATTTGAGTTTCCCAGATATTGAATCAATACTTTTAGAAGTAAACAAAAATTTCGCTCTGCCGATGATTCTCAAAAGAAATCGCGGTGCTGGTGGCAACAATGTTTTTTTGTGTGAAAGTAGAGAGCAAATTCAAGAAGCCCTAGAAATTATATTTAACATCAACAGCAAAAATTATGACTATGTGGCGCTAGCTCAAGAATACATCGAAATTGCCCACGAATATCGGGCTGTCTTCTGCAAAGAAAAGCTAGTTTTGCTGTACGAGAAAGACAAATCTCAGGCTAAATTTGCGGGTAATTTAAGCCCGCTGCACTGGGAAGGTGCAAAAGCCAAACATATAATTAACCCAAATCTCATGTCTGAGATTGAAGATTTTGTTAAACCTGTTTTTGCAGAAATGGCGATTAATTATGCGGGGTTTGACATCGCACTAGATAAAAAGGGACAATATTGGTTAATAGAAATTAACTCAACTCCTAACTACGATCTATTTATGAGGGATAACGATCGCCAAATTGTCGTAACAATGTTTAAAGGCATTCTGGAGAGCTTGATTGTTTACAAAAAGCCGTGAATGCTCGATTTGAGAAATGCGTTATAATTTACTAAATTCAACTCTTAAAAAAAGTAAAAGCAATGACAGCACAAGTGTTAGAACTAGAGGGAACGTGGGAAGAAATTCTCGCCCAATCAGCCAAATTTGCCGATCGCCGAGTTCGCGTTATTGTTCTTGCTGAGGAACGGCTGAAGTCAGGCGAAGACTGTTTTCGTCAAGGATGGCACGAAGCAATGACAGGAGAGACTGTACCGCTTTCTGAACTGTGGGAAGGCATTGATGCAGCGATCGAGATGATGCAGTCTCTGCCAGAAACTTTACAGCAGCAAGTAGCAGAATACTTGAAAGAGTATATCGCAGAATTAAAAGATGAGCTTCAATGAGACGAATCTTTCAAGAAAACGCAACCGCAACTTGTGGCTGCTGCCCAACGCGCAAAACAAGAAATTGCTGAAGGAAAGGCACAGGAAATGAGACTCAATGAGTTATGAAATCTGCCACCCTTCCTTCTTTTTGGGAAAAATACAATTCTCTTGACCGTAGAGTAAAAGAGCAACCTAGAAAAGCTTATCGTTTCTGGCTGGAAAATCCCTTTCATCGATCTTTGCACTTCAAGTGCATCAACCAGGAAGAAAATATCTGGTCTGCGAGAATCACGCGCGGCTATGGAGAAGTGGGGATTTTACAAGGAGATACCGTGACATGGTTTTGGATTGGAAACCACGATGATTATGAACGTTTTTTCTAGTATGAATCAGCCAATATTTTCTCACTGCTTATCTTCAAAAAAGCGATGGCTCTTTCTTTATTTGCGGTTAAAAACTTACATCCTCTCCAATACCTTAATTCCTAATAATCCTAATCCCAATTTCAAAGTCCTCGCCGTCAAATCGCACAAAATTAACCGCGAAGTCCGCAACGGTTCCTCAGCTTTCAAAACCGGACATTGCTCAAAAAATTGATTGAATTTTTGACTCAATTCAAACAAATACTGACAAATTCGATTCGGCAACAAATCGCCGCCAACCGCATTAATCACTTCATTCAACTGCAATAAATGCTTTGCCAATACCAACTCGGCATCTGATTGCAAAATTATTTCCGCACCAGCATCTAAGTTCTCAAAATCAATCTCACCTTTGCGGCGAATTCCCTGCACGCGCACGTAAGCATACAGCATATAAGGAGCGGTATTTCCTTGCAATGCGAGCATTTTGTCGTAACTAAATACATAGTTGCTGGCGCGGTTTTGACTTAAATCGGCATACTTAACCGCACTCAAACCAATTACTCGACTTACGTTAGCTATAAACTCTTCAGTTTCGTGTCTTTTCTCTTCTTCCAATCTCGATTCTAAATCTTTGCGGGCGCGGACAATTGCTTCATCGAGCAAGTCTCGCAATCGTACTGTATCCCCAGAACGAGTTTTGGCTCTTTTGCCGTCTTCTCCCAATACCAAACCGAAGGGAACGTGGACAATCTCGACATCTTCCGGAATCCAATTGGCTTTTTTCGCAACTGCAAATACTTGGGCAAAGTGGTTTGCTTGTCCCGAATCTGTGACGTAAATTAAGCGCTTTGCATTGTCTTTTTGGATGCGGTAGCGCACGGCGGCTAAGTCGGTGGTGGCGTAGTTGTAGCCGCCGTCGGTTTTCTGCACAATTAGTGGCAGTGGTTCGCCTTCTTTGTTGGTGAAACCGTCTACAAAAACGCATTTCGCGCCGTCACTTTCTACTACCAAACCTAGATTGGTTAAATCTTCGACTACTCCGGGCAATAGAGGATTGTAAAACGATTCGCCGCGTTCGGTTAATTTGATATCGAGCAAGTCGTAGATTACTTGGAATTCGCGGCGCGATTGATCGCACAGCAATTTCCAAGCGCGGCGGGTGTCTTCTGCGCCTGCTTGCAGTTTTACTACTTCTTGGCGGGCGGTTTCTTTGAAGGTTTCGTCTGTGTCAAAGCGCTGTTTTGCTTGGCGGTAAAATGCGACTAAATCTCCTAAGTCTAGGGCGTCAGCGGTTGTGAGGGCTTCGGGGTGAACTTCGCGCAAGTATGCGATCAGCATTCCGAATTGGGTGCCCCAGTCGCCGATGTGGTTGATTCTGAGTACGTCGTGGCCTTGAAATTCGAGGATGCGGGCGATCGCATCTCCGATGATTGTCGATCGCAAGTGTCCGACGTGCATTTCTTTGGCTATATTCGGACTCGAAAAGTCGATCGCGATTGTCTGAGGCGTTTTCGCCGGTTCAATCCCCAAACGCGAGTCGGCGGCGATCCTCTTCGAGGGCTTCGCTAACGCACTAATTTGCGCTTCCAAATAAGCCGGTTTCAGCTTCAAATTGATAAAACCGGGCCCGGCGATTTCTGGGGTTTCGCAGATGTCAGTAATATCTAGGTTTTCGATGATTGTCGAGGCGATCGCCCGCGGGGGCTTTCCTAACTTTTTCCCCAAACTCATCGCCGCGTTGCACTGAAAGTCCCCAAAGTTGGGATTGCTGGCGGCGGCTAGCATCGGATCTGCACCTGCATAACTTTCGCCGAATGCAGCGGTGAATGCTTTTTCAAATTTTGCTTTTAACTGTTGGGCGATCGAGTTCATCTTAAATATTTTGATTGGATGTTTATTTTCAACTCTAGATTAAGCACTTTTTGCCAATAATACTTACTACTTAGGTAATTTCCCCATCGGACCCTCTCCATCGGACCCTCTCCTCCTCGGACCAACTACTAAGAAATTTTGTACTTAGCTTTGAGCTGCTGATCGGATAAAAATCACTGGCAGCGCTAACACCTAGTACATTTTATCACAGTTGCGAGCCCTACACACATTAAAAAATGTCACATCTAATCAATGATCTCGATCGCTAGATCATTTGTTAAATCGCTTACATTAAGGTATGTTAAAATTTTTTCAATGCACCCAAAAATCCTACGAAAGGAAGTAGTTATGTTATCTCAACCTATTTTTGGCGATCGCTCTCTGACCCAAGTCTTTTATCAAGCAGTAATCGCTCGCTTCTACGACGGTTTCAGTCTCTCCACCCAAGCACTATTACGAGAGTGTACCCTCGGCTTCGCCCCTTGTCCCGATGGAGTCAAAACCTTTTTCATCATCGCGCCGAGTCTGGATGCAGCAGAGCAACTAATTGACAAAATGGACAGTATTTTGGAGCGAGTTGCCGAACTCATGGCAGGAGTCGGACAAGTTGCCCTGTGCATACTTCCCGCCTGCAGCGAGGCTGAGCAATCGGTCGATCTGGAAAACTTAGAAAAAGTTCCCCCGGATTGTCTGGCTTGCAAATTCTTTACTATTATATGTGCCGATGCTGCGACCGATCGATAAAATTGACAGTTAGCAACCAGCAACTCAGCAAGGCTGGGCTGAACCTGTGCCTGTGTCGGCGCGGGGTAGATTGCCTATTAGTTACAGTCGCTGGAATTATCGGGTAAAGCGTGCAGGTAATTAGATCGCGCAGCAAGGTTGCACTCGCAATCTGCAGGCAAGTGTTAAACAAGCAGGCAATATATATATCAAATGCCCGCTTCTGAGTCGATCGGATTTTTAACTGCCGGCTCAAACAGCCGTGCATCTACTTTTAACCTCCCCACTAAAAGCCACCAAAAAGCCGCATCAACTCTCCTGGGTGTCTCGCTTCTAAAGACAGCAGCAGGAATGAGGCGCTATCGCTGCAAAATAGAGTTTTGCGAAATATCTGCAGATGTTCACAATAAGCAGAAATATTATCAAAAATAGATAAGATTTGCGCGCGTTGACCTCAGAAACCGGGTTTAGAGGCCCGCGCTTCATATTCGCGGTTCGCTGCGAACTTGACAGAAAATAGGCTATTTGTGGGCGAGTCACAAGCTATACACAGAGCAAAGCTCAACTCAAAAAAAGATGAGTTTCCCAGCGGCAACCAAAGGCAGTGCAGAGCGATCGTATCACAGGCTCATAGAATTTGTTAAAAATTTCAGTTGAAAATTTGAATTATTAAATTTTATGCCTAACATTGGCGATAAAATCTAAGATTGAAATTCTCAAATCTGAAATCAAGACATCATGGTAAAACTGACACCAAACCCCAGCTTTAGTTTAACAATTCGGGTTGCTCTCCCGAATCAGCCGGGAATGCTCGCAAGAGTCACCAGCGCGATCGCATCTGTCGGCGGCAACTTCGGCCAAATCGACTTGATCGAGCAAACCCGCGCCACTACCATTCGCGATATCACCGTCGATGCTTACAGCACCGAGCACAGTGAAGAAATAGTCCAAGCAGTGAAAGAACTGCCAGATATCAAAGTGATCGACGTGTACGATCGCACTTTCAACTTGCACCGCGGCGGAAAAATCAGCGTAGAAAGCAAAATTTCCCTCAAACGCCAGTCGGATTTGGCAATGGCATACACCCCTGGAGTCGCCCGCATCTGCACTGCGATCGCCAATGACCCCCAACAAGTTTATAACCTCACAATCAAACACAATACTGTTGCCATTGTTACCGACGGTAGCGCAGTTTTGGGACTGGGAAACCTCGGCCCGGCCGCCGCACTGCCAGTCATGGAAGGCAAAGCCATGCTATTTAAAGAATTTGCAGGTATTGACGCCTTTCCTATCTGTTTGAATACCCAAGATACCGAGGAAATTATTCGCACCGTGCAGAATATCGCCCCGGTTTTTGGCGGCGTTAACCTCGAAGATATTTCTTCTCCCCGCTGCTTTGAAATCGAAGCAAGATTGCGGGAAACCTTAGATATTCCGATTTTTCACGACGACCAGCACGGTACTGCAATTGTCAGTTTGGCAGCATTAATTAATGCCTTGAAAATCGTGAAAAAAACAATAGGAGAAGTGTGTATCGTGATTAACGGAGCCGGTGCGGCCGGAGTCGCGATCGCCCGGTTGCTGCGTAAAGCAGGTGCCCAAAACATCATTATCTGCGACTCCAAAGGCGTCCTCTCCCAAGACCGCACGGATATGAACCCAGAAAAACTAGAATTTGCTGTACCCTCGAGCGGTACTTTGGAAGATGCGATCGCCGGTGCCGATGTATTTTTAGGCGTCAGCGCCCCAGGCGTGCTCACCCGGTCGATGGTGCGTTTGATGGCCGAAAATCCCATTGTTTTTGCAATGGCAAATCCCATTCCCGAAATTCAGCCAGAATTAATTATGGAAGATGCGGCGATCATAGCAACCGGACGCAGCGACTACCCGAATCAAATTAACAATGTTTTGGCATTTCCGGGGATATTTCGAGGTGCTTTGGACTGCAAAGCTGCCACGATTACGACCCGTATGTATTTGGAAGCAGCTTATGCGATCGCCTCTTTAGTCAGTCCTTCCCAGCTTGACAAAGAGCACATTATACCATCGGTTTTTGACGAAAGAGTGGCCATTGCTGTCGCCGGTGCAGTGCAGTTGGCCGCCCGATCTGAAGGTATTGCCCGCGATTAATTGAAAAAAGAAGGAAGAAGGAAGTTCGGCAACGGATTATGTAACGGATGTAACGGATGTAACGGATGTAACGGATGTTAGGAAGAAGGAAGTTCGGCAACGGATTCGCAAGGGCGGATTTAACGGATGTAACGGATGTCAGGAAGAAGGAAGTTCGGCAACGGATTCGCAAGGGCGGATTTAACGGATGTAACGGATGTCAGGAAGAAGGAAGAAGGAAGAAGATTGGAGGGAAGATACCATGTATAAATTAATGGTCTTTGTACCAGTTTTGTACTTGTTATTTTGTGATTTTTCTGGTTTATTCTCATTCCCTCTTTCCTGCTCCCCGTTGATTATTACTCATTTTTGTTTCCCCATCCTGTCTTTTTCCTCAACATCCATCCGTAAAATCCCGTACAGGGATCGTTGCTGAACTTCCCTCGAATCTCTTCCTTCTTCCCTCGAACCTCAGCATCAATTCGTTACATTTGTTAAATCTCGTAGACGGCTCGTTGCCGAACTTACTTCTTCTCTCTTCCTTAATCAATGATCAAAGTCACAGCAATAAACAAGATAAAAAGATATAATTAAATAATTAAAGTCCAGCTAGGTCAGATGCAAAGCCAGTTAGGAAAAGCCAAGCGGGATCGCTGCAACCGCCAATTGTTAGAACTGTGCCCGCTCGGGCTGGCATTGTGCCGGACGGACGGAACTTTTCTCGACGTAAATCCAGCTTTTGCAAGTATTATCGGCCGCACAGTTGCAGAAACTCTCCACCTCAACTACTGGGAAATTCAGCAAACACAGTGCGCGGGCCCAGAAAAATATCTAGAAAGTCAAGCAAAAAATAGCCACACGGGCCCCTGCGAAGCAGCATACAAACATAAAAACAACCATCTTGTACCCGTGCGAGTTTCCGAGTGGGCAATTGAAACAGAGGGAGAGTGCGCGATTTGGCTGAGTGCTGAAGAAATTTTTAGTCCTGGGCCTGAAAATAGCGAGCCGCACTGCAATTCACATTTAGAAAAATTGCTGACAAAGCAGACTGCCGAACTGGCAAAAACTCAGAAGCTACTCTCCGTAAAAATCGCCGAACTGGAACAGAATCAAGAAAAATTGCGTCTCCAAAGTCAAATTATCGACCAAATTCACGAGTCGGTGATTGCTACAGATATGGACGGCTCGATCACCATTTGGAATCAAGCCTCTCAAAAGTTATACGGCTATCAAGAAAGTGAGGCGATCGGACAGCACATTTCTCTAATTTACCCGCCAGAACAGCACGAATTTTTATTAGAGCAAGTCATCAAACCGCTACAAGAAAAAGGCGCTCATGAAATAGAAGTTATAACAAGCCGTAAATCGGGAGAAAAATTTTCCTCGCACCTGATACTTTCGCTATTGAAAGACAAGACGGGAGAAGTGATCGGGATGATTTGCTATTTAACAGATCTCAGCGTTTGCAAAGCTTTAGAACAAGAATTAGCACAGAGACAAGCACTATTTGATGCCTTTTTCCAGGAGGCGCCGGCGGGGCTTTGCATTTTTGACTCCCAACTGCGGTACGTGCAAATTAATCAATTTATAGCAGAAATAAATTGCCTGAGTCCAGCAGAACACATAGGCAAGACTGTACGCGAAATATTGCCGAATACCGCTCCCATTGTAGAGCCTTTGTATGAACAAATTTTGAGGACGAAACAACCCCTAATTAACATGGAGATGAGTGGTGACAATCCAAGAAGGCCGGGGTTTGTCCGACACCTGACAGGCTCTTATTTTCCCCTGCTCGATAAAGATGGCGAGGCCTTCGGCATCGGTGCAGTCATAATTGACATTAGCGATCGAAAACTTGCAGAAGCTGCACTGCAAAAAAGCGAACAGCTTTACCGCACTATGGCAAGCAACTTTCCTAACGGTGCGGTGATGCTGTTCGATCCAGAAATGCGCTACACGCTGGTAGAAGGTACAGAATTAGCAGCAGTGGGGCTTTCCAAAGAGTTGATGGAAGGCAAGACAATCTGGGAAGTATTCGAGCCAGATTTTTGCGCTGCCGTCGAGCAAAATTATCGGGCGGCACTGGCAGGAGAAACAGTTGTTACAGAATTTATTTACAGCCATCGCGTCTACCTCGGTTATACTTTGCCAGTCAGAAACGAACGGCAAGAAATTATCGGCGGATTGCTAATGACTCAAAACATTACGGCTCGACACTTAGCAGAAGAAGCCCTTAGGGAAAGCGAGGAAAAATACAGGTGCATTGTCGAGACAGCAGACGAAGGAATTTGGATGATAGATACGGAGGGTAAAACTACTTTTGTCAACCAAAAAATGGCCGATATGCTCTGCTGCACCGCTATTGAAATGATCGGACAGTCGCTATTTGCTTTCATGGATGCAGAAGGCATGGCGATCGCACAAGTCAGTCTCAACCGCCGCCGTGAAGGAATTCGCGAACAGCTCGATTTTAAGTTCCGTCGCCGAGACGGCAGCGAGTTGTGGGCGATGGTTTCTACTAATTCCTTGGCAGACAAACAAGGACGCTATGTGGGCGCTTTGGCAATGGTTGCCGACATTACCGATCGCAAGCAAACAGAAGCCGCATTGCAGCAGTCGGAAGCCAAATTTCGATCGCTCTACGAATTAACCAGTTTGCCTGTTTTTATGTTATATGACAATGACATCACCGATGCCAACACAGCCACCCTAAAACTATTTGGCTGCACTACCCCGCAAGATTTGTACGGCAAAAACCCAGGCAAACTGTCGCCTCCTTTCCAACCCAACGGCAGAGATTCTTTGAGCTTGGCCCACGAAATGATGGATCTCGCCTTTGAGCGGGGAAAGCACCGTTTTGATTGGGTTCATCGGCGCTTAGACGGTACTGATTTTCCCGCAGAAGTGGTGCTGACAGTCATCGAGGTGGGAAATGAAAAAATTATCCAAGCAGTGATCCAAGATTTAACCGATCGCAAACTTGCAGAAGAAACTTTAGTGCGATCGGAACAAGCGCTCAGACAACAAGCTCAGCGAGAACTACTGCTCAATCAAATTGCCAACCAAATCCGCACTTCTTTAGATTTAGACACAATTGTAGAAACCGCCGTTCAACAAATTCGCAATCTGATGCACCTAGATTGGTGCATCTTCACTTGGTATCGCCCCAACAGCAATCCTCCGGTTTGGGACGTAACTTACGAAGCGAAGAATGCAGATTTGCCGAGTATGCTTGGCACTTATCCTGTAGACGACAAATCTAGTCTCGCAGTGCGACAGATTTTGCGGCGAGAAATTCTGCGAATTGATGATGTCAGCACTTTTGAAGATGTAGAATTGCGCGAAGTTTTGCAGGCTTCAAATTTTAACTCAGTGCTGTCGCTGCCAATTCATACTGCTTCCGGCGATATTGGGGTGATTACCTGCTATCAGGCTATATCCATGCGAAATTGGAGCGAATCGGAAGTCGAACTGATGCAAGCGGTGGTCGCTCAAATTGCGATCGCGATCGACCACGCCGAACTCTACACCCAAACCCGCACAGCGGCCCGATTAGCTCAAGCTCAAACTCAACAGCTAGAACAAACTTTGCACCAACTCCAACGCACCCAAACTCAATTAATTCAAAGTGAAAAAATGTCTAGTTTGGGACAGTTAGTAGCAGGTGTCGCCCACGAAATTAACAACCCGGTTAATTTTATCTATGGCAATCTCAGCTACACCAGCGAATACACTCAAAACTTGCTAAGAATGCTGAAACTTTACCAGCGGGAATACCCGCACCCAACCGCAACAATTTTAGATGCCAGAGAAGACTTTGAAATTGATTATATTATTGAAGATTTACCGAAAATTTTAGCATCTATGAAAGTCGGAGCCGATCGCATCCGCGACATAGTTTTGAGCCTGCGGACTTTCTCAAGACTTGACGAAGCCGAAATGAAACAAGTTGACATTCACGAAAACCTTGAAAGCACGCTGCTGCTTTTGCAAAACCGCCTGAAAAATAAACCCGATTACCCGACAATTAATCTGATTAAAGAATACGGTAATTTGCCTTTAGTTGAATGTTATCCCGGTCAGTTAAATCAAGTATTTATGAATTTGTTGAGCAATGCGCTAGACGCATTGGAAATGGAGATGAACAAATCCGATCGCACCGCCAAAAATCTCGCAATTACGATTCGCACCGAAGTAACCGACAATAACTGCGTGGCGATACGGATAGCTGACAGCGGCTCCGGGATGAGCGAAGATGTGAAAAAGCGCTTGTTTGACCCGTTTTTTACTACTAAACCCATTGGCAAAGGAACTGGCTTAGGATTGGCGATTTCGCACTCTATTATAGTAGAAAAACACGGCGGCCAGCTTTCTTGCAATTCTGTATTGGGAGAAGGTTCGGAATTTGCGATCGAGATTCCTCTGCGGCAAAAATTAAATTAAAACCCGTTGTATCGGTATCATATCATCTGTGCTCTATCGACCGGATTTGATAGGATTCAAATCCTACCCTTTACCACCAAACGCACACCACCAGCCGGTGCCATTGTCAAACCGCGGCGTACTGGCAAAACCGGACGATTTTCTGCAAGTTCTAAAGAGTATCGAGACAGCACTTTCGCCAATACTAACTTCATTTCAAACATTGCAAATGCCGAGCCAATACAGCGGCGGTTCCCTCCCCCAAATGGCAAATATTCGTAAGGCGAAAATTGCCTTTCTAGAAAACGTTCTGGTTTAAAACGCTTAGGTTCCGGGTAAATATCAGGACGGTGGTGAACCAAATAAATACAGGGAGCAAGTATCATTCCTTTGGGAATATTATAACCCATTAACTGCATCGGAGCTTGCAGAAGGCGCGGAAATGTAAAAAGTACGATCGGATAAATCCGCAGCGTTTCGCAACAGACAGCATTCAAATACGGGAGTTTAGCTATTTCCGCCGGCTCGCAATTTTCGACATCAATAGAATTGAGTTCTTGCAGCAGTTTTTCACGGACTTCTGGGATGTAGTGAATCCAACACAAAGCCCAGGCTAAAGCTGTGGCTGTAGTTTCGTGTCCTGCGAATAAGATTGTCATTAATTCATCCCGCAATTCAACGTCGCTCATCGGCCCTCCTGCTTCGTCACGAGCTAAAATTAACAAGCTCAGGATGTCTTCGCCCAATGGTTCAGACTGAGTTTTGCGATCGCGAATTTCTTGATAAAGCAGTTCATCTAAACGCTGTCTTTGTCGCAGAAATCCTCCCCAAGGACTCCAAGCACCTAAATCTTTTTGCAACGACTTGATAAACAAAAAGGTAGCGTTTAATGGATTGCTAAACAGGCTGAACATATTAATAATTAGTTGCTGAATTTGCTGGTAGCGTTCTCCTTCGCTCAGCCCGAAAACCGTGTGCAAAATTACTTCCAAGGAAATTTGCTGCATAGTTGATTGCGCGATAACCGACTTACCAGAAGTCCAATTATTAATTACTTTTTCGGTGGTATTGCGGATGATTTGTCCGTAAGCTTTCATGCGTTCACCATGAAAAGGTGGCATTAAAAGTTTGCGCTGCTGCAAATGTCGATCGCCATCTAACAACAATAACGAATTGGAGCCTACTAAAGGTAGCGTTATGTTATTTGCCGTACCGGATTTAAAGAGTTTGGAATCGGCGGTAAAAATTTCTTGAATAGCTTGAGGATTGCTAATAATTACTTGGGGCGGAAAGATGCTGGATTGGGCGATATAAATGTCGCCGTAGCGTTGATAATTACTATCTAAATCATACAGAGGATTTAAAATTCCCCGCACTGTCTGAACAAATATAGCGCCTTTAGGACCGTCTAGCAATTTGTTGGTAGCATGATTTTGAGAGTGACTCTTCTCTGTGGGAATAGTCATTTGTTTTTCTCCTAGTTTTAGGGTTTCACAGGACTAATGAAAGCATAAGTCTTATTTCACAAAACTATCAAATCCCTCAGCTATTGACAAATAGTACGCGGTAGGCATCATAAATTAGTACGGCAATAGTAGGATACAGAGTAACTCCCAGCCCAAAAGCTCGTTCTATCGGCTCTTTGAGATAGCCTATCCAAAACGCTATTCTTCCGAAAACAAACAAACTTGCCAAAATTGGAATCAGCTTGATGCTGTAAGTATCTAAAAAGGTAGAAAGGATTAAACTGCCTACAAAAAACAGCACAAATTGCTCTAGAGTGTTGCTCAGATAACGCAAATGAATCCGCATTGCTTCTGATTCGGCATTCGCTAAAGGGTTGATGGCTGGGCTGCTAAATCTACCATTACCAACTGCAACTATGCCGGCAAATAACATCAGTACCGGAAAAATTTGGCAGCGAAGGCTGAAAATTAGGCGCGACTCTGGGGTATTTAATAACGGTAGGGGCAGCCCTATCACATAATAACCAATCAGTACAAAAGTAAGGCAGAAGATAAAGGCAGAAATGCCTCGCCAGCTATTTGCTGTTGTTGATTGAAACTGAGTAAATTAATCATTGTTTACACAAACCTTATTGTAGCTTTTTTATATCTAGAGATTTTACGTAAACCCGATCGCACCTTTGCGTCTCCACGCCAGTTGTCGGTAGATATCCGCTATTTTCGTACATTTTAACAGCTTCTTTGAGAATGCTAGCAGTTTCTATCCAGATTTCATCAAAGCCGCGAGCGATAATTTTACTTTCCAATTCTTGCAGTAAAAATTTCCCCAAACCTTGTCCTCTTGCTGCTGGCAAAATATACATTTTGCGAATTTCCACAGCATTATTCCCGCGCTCAATCGGATAGTAACCCGCCGTACCCACTATTTTATCCTGCCGTTCAACTACCCAAAATTCGCCGCCTTTATTCTGATAATGCAGTTCAACATCATAGACATCTCGATCTGCCCCGTGAGGTTCACATTTTAAACCGTACTCTGCTAAAACATCTCTAATTAAATAGAACGCCTCAGCGCGATCGCGCGTTTCCCAGGAACGAATTAAAAAATCGAGATGTTGGGTTTTCATTGGTTGTTGCAACTTAATATTTATTTTTTGACTTGAGCGACTGTAAAATTAGTGATCTTTTGTGTTTTACCGTCTTTAAATGCAGCTAGCTTTTAACTGTGAATTCTCGGTTCAGGATGAAGAATTGCCAGTAACTCGCTCTCTACTAATGATAATTCCTCCAGCCTGTCAATCACAAGAGCGCGATCGAAATAAGTTGTTGCCAAAATCCAATATACCCCGTAATGGCGCGCTTCCGACGCCATCAAACTGCGGTAAAACTTAGCCAATTGGGCGTCGGGACAGCGATCGCCCAGCAACCCCAACCGTTCGTGACTGCGCGCTTCTATCAAACCAGAAACTAACAAAGAATCCAAAAGTCTCTCCGGTTCCTGCTTGCGAATTTGGGCGGACAAACCGGCACCGTAAGGAGGTGCGGCCAAAGGGCCCAAAGCGATGCTGCGCTCTTCTAACCGCTGGTTTACTTGCTCGAAATGCTCTAATTCTTCACGGGCGATCGCCGTTAGCATCCTCACCAATTTTTCCCGGGCTGGGTAGCGAAACATCAAATTTAACGCTACTCCCGCCGCTTTCCGCTCGCAGTGAGAATGGTCTAATAAGATTGTATCCAAATGGGCGATCGCCTGTTCTATCCAAGCTTCCGAAGTCGGCTGTTTTAAAAACTTAATAGTTGGCAGTGTTAAAGTCATACCATTTTAGATTTTAGACTATGAATGAGTGCTGCGATATGGGTTGAGAGCCTGTATATGTGGGGCGATGCACGCCGCACCTTACCGCTTAATTATTTTGATTTAAACTCTTGTGTGGTGGGCACGCGAACCCCCACTCAAAGTTAAAACTCAATGCACAACAGCTTAACAACCTAATTATGTAGGGTTCCATGCACACCGCACCTTACCCCTATAATTCGCGGGTCAAACCATTTTACACAATTTTTCCAACACCGCATACATATCACCAGCAAACTTTTTCGGATTCCACAGTGGCGACAAATTGGCTTGATCTTTAGATTTCACCAACTGTGCTTTAATTGCGTTTCTCAATTCACCATTTTTACCCAATTTTACACCCAAATCGACATATTCCGACCAAGACCAAGCCACACCAGCTTCAATCCCCAAAGCCTGCAAAAACGAATAACCCATTCTCGACAAAAACTGCTCTCCTGTGCGAGTCACCACGGGCAAATTAAACCACAAAGCCTCTAAAGTGTGAGTTCCTCCGTTGTAAGGATAAGAATCTAACAAAACATCGGCCAGCAAATAGATAGTTCTGTGTTCTTCCTCAGTAGCAAACCTCGGCAAAAACTTAATTCGGTGCCTGCCGACTCCTTCAGCTTCGCAAGCTTGGTGATACGCACCCTCAAACACGGCAGCATCGCCTAAAGCTTTGTGAATTAAGATACTGTTCGGCACTTCTTTGAGAATCGCAATTTGTGCTTTTACCAAGTCGCGATTAAATTTTCTACCGGGAGCGACGCACAGGTAAACTATCTGATCCAAACCTATCCGATTCGACTTTCTCAATGCAACCGGATCGACTCCATATCTCTGAAAACCTGACACCGCTACAAAGGAATCCGGCATCCTAATTAGCTGCTCGTCATAATATTTTTCCCGTCCGGCTGGGTGCGAGTGCCAGTCTGTAAGAAAGTAATTTTTCGCCGATATGTAAGGGGCATCAAATCCGAGCCAAGAAACACAAACTGGTGCGGGTTTTTGGTAGAGAATGTCAGCGTGAATTGGTACGCTGAGAGAATCTAAATCGACTAAAACGTCCAATTTATCTTGCTGAATTTGGTCGATAATTTCTGCGGAATTGGCAAGTCCGTTCGGGTACGTTTTCGGAAAAGTCAGTTTGCCCACACTCTCAAATTGCTGAGTGAGCTCGTCTGGAACAATTTTTTCGGAAGCGTACAAATATAAATTGGGTGTGATCTCCGACAATTCGCGAATGATGTCAGCGCTGCACCAACCTACAGAATGGCGACTGAAGTGATTGGACAAAAAGCCTATTTTTAACTTGCCTTTCAAAGCAGTTGGTTTGAAACTGTAATTTGCGGGTTGAGAAAAATTAGGTTTGATACATTGGTCGATATATTTTTGGGAAATTAATCTGTAAAGTTTTGAGTTGGCCGCCAAGTCATCTCGCAAATAGGGCGTGCTGAATAAGAAGTTTGCATAAAGCGATTTAATTTCTACCGAACTAGCGGTTTCTAAGTTTTGCTGCAAGTACGATTCTAGCTCTAAAAAACGCTCGCCCGCAATTTGATTTAATCCCGACACTTGATAGGTGCTGACGAAGTAAATCGCGGTCATAATTGGATCGGTTTCGGCACACATTTGGCTGTATTTGTGAACGGCTTGCCGCGCGGCCGCTAAATCGCTAGTATCTCTGAGGATGCCGCATAAATGTTGGTGAGCGGAAATAAAATCGGGTTTAATTTCTAGGGCTTTTTGAAGGTTGGGTATGGCGTCTTTAAATTTGCCTTGGTGGCGCAAAACTATGCCAATTTGACAGTATGCTTCGGCTAAATCGGGTTTGAATGCGATCGCCCGCTGCCATGCAGCCACCGCCTCATCTAACTGCCCTTGCCGCGCTAATTTATCTCCTAATTTTAAGTAAAAATCTACCTCAACTAGATGAGGATTGAGTTCGAGAGCTTTTTGCTCGTATGCTACCGCTGCATCCGGCTGCCCCTGCAGCTTAAGTGCTCCTGCCAAATTCCAGTAAGCTGCAGCCAAATTCGGTTTAAGTTCGATCGCCTTGGAGTAATTGACAATAGCCTCCACCAAACGCCCTTGTTTGTAAAGCATACTGCCCAAATTAGTATAAGCCTCAGCAAAATCGGGATTCAGGGCGATCGCCTCAGAATAACACCGCATCGCTTCCTCAAGAAGGCCGCTTGCTTGCTGCACATTGCCCATCGTCACGTAAGCCGCCGCCCAATCCGGTTGCAATTCCAGAGCTCGGCGACAAGCAGCGACGGCTGCTGCTAAATCGCCTTGAGAGTAATACATTTCTGCAACGACTGTCAGCGATGCAGCATCTTCAAATTGGGGTGTTTCGGATTGGTTGCGAAAATCAGAATTCATTTGGCGGCCTATCTGTGCTATCAAGTTAAAGGTTGAATCTAGATCATTTTGCAGAGTAGCAGTTTTAGCGGAACTACGGGCGATCGTCACAGAGAATTTATGAGCGACAAGCAAGCGACACAGCGCCAACATAACATCAGGTGGAAACCAAACCTCCTGCTGGGGATACTCTTGTTAACCTTGGCAATCCCCTTACCCTTGGCCCAAAAGACTCTCGCACAGCAGCAGACAGCCAGCTTTCGGCAGAAAGTATTTCAAACGGCTCTTTATTTCACTCTATATTTTGAGGGCGGATTCAGCAATCACCCTGCGGATAAGGGCGGCAGAACTTATCGGGGGGTCCTGCAAACGGAATACAACGCCTACCGCTACAATCGTGGGCTTCCGCCCCTCGACGTGACGCAGATGTCCGAAGCAGAGCTCCTAGAAATTTATAAATATTACTGGGATTCGAGCCTCTCGGACACGATGCAGCCGGCTTTGGCGATCGTCATGTTTGACACCGCCGTTAATTTCGGTATTAATAACTCTATTACCTTTCTCCAGCAAGCCTTAGGATTGCCGCAAACCGGCATTTTTGACCCGCGCACCAAGGAAGCATTGAAAGCCGCTAACAACAAAAATACGGCGCTGCAAATGATTAACGAACGAATTATTTACCGTTACAAAAGGGTGCAAGAAGATCCGAGTCAGATGGCTTTTTTCCGGGGTTGGCTGAGTCGCGATTACAGTTTGTGGGGCTACGTGAACAAGATGAAAAATTAACTGTTAACTGTTAAGCTGTTGCGGCATTTAAATTGTATGTTAAAAAAAATCAAAGTCTTGTGGGGTGGGCGTCTCGCCCGCCCTGAATATACAATTTAAATGCGCGACAGCTTAGCCGTTAACAGTTAATAAGCTGGCGCGCATCTAATTTTAACAATCTTTTTTCTTGAAACTATTGTGGGGTGGGCAGGAGAGCCCGCCCCATTTAAATCTCAATGCAGAACAGCTTATCCGGCTCAAATAACCCTTATAGGTTTGTAGTGAGGACTAGAGTCCTCATAAAACTCAGACGATGCACGTCCTCACTACTCTCAGCAATATCTTTTTAAATCCCTAAGCTCGTCTTTGAGAAAAATCAGTCAATTTAAATTAACACCTCATATCAACTCCGCTAGCATCGGAATTGTCAAATCGAATCAACAGTCAATACTCAACTATCATTCAGTTTTTCGGCTGACAGTCATTAGTCATTAGTCATCAGTAATCAGTCCTCAGTCATCAGTCATCAGTCAACAGTCATCAGTCAACAGTCAACAGTCATCAGTCATCAGTCAACAGTCATCAGTCATCAGTCAACAGTCAACAGTCATCAGTCATCAGTCAACAATGATAAGGAGTGCAACCGGAATTAATATCAACCATTTGTCAAGTAAATTAATCTCATAAAATTCACAATCTTGATTCATAAAAGTCATATTTATCAAGATATGTTTCACCCATAAAAAAGCCGAAAAAAATTAAAGGAAACGGTCTATAACAGAAATATAAAAACAAAATGTGTGGCTGCTGCCCAAGTAACTTAAGCCATGAAATTATGACAGTAGAAGAAGCAATAATTTTTTTGGACAATCTGGTATACGAACAAACGGAAAAACACCTGAGTCGGTTGCAACAGTCGATAATTCGAGGTGTTGTAGGGGGTTTGACGTACCAAGAAATTCAGCAAAACGATCCGATCGCCCGCGGGTACACAGTGGGCTACCTGGGGCGGTATGTCGGCTACAACTTGTGGAAAGACCTCACCAAGGTACTGAAGCAAGCAGAAATTATTGGACAAGAAGAAAGAGTAGTGGGAGCAAATCTTTGGGACTGCATCATGAGATCTGTACAAAAAGGCACACAACGAGCTAATTCTGTCGATCCGATATTGCAAAAGCTGCTGCGGATGCGTTACCGAATCAGAGAACATTTAGTCAGCACCGAGTACAGCAATACCTATCTGGCTGAAGATGAGAATTTGCCCGATCGACCTTTGTGCCTCGTCAAGCGCCTGAAAAGCCAGTCTGAGAGAAGCAGCCAGCTATTCGATCGAGAAACGCGGGTTTTATATCGATTGGGCAAACACGATCGGATACCGGAATTGTTAGCTCGCTTTGAAGAAGATGGATATTTTTATTTAGTCTATCAATTCATCGAAGGGCAACCCCTGTATCAAGAACTAATCGAAGGTCAACCTTGGGAAGAACATCAGGTTATTGCTTTGTTGAAAGATATCTTGGAAGTGCTTGTATTCGTTCACAAACAAGATGTAATTCACCGCGACGTTCACCCTCAGAACTTAATCAGGCGGACATCAGATGGCAAGATTGTATTAATTGACTTTGGGGCCGTTAAAGAAATTAACACCTCGCACAACAGCATCGGTCAAACGCGATCGCGCGGAGGCACTCAGCAAGACTACATCCCTCCCGAACAAGCCATCGGTTCGCCGAAATTTTGCAGCGACATCTATGCTGTCGGGATTATCGGGATTCAAGCCTTGACAGGGATGCAGCCGAAACAACTCAGAGTCGATAATTTAGGCAATCTCATCTGGCAGAACAATGCAACTGTCACCCCCGAGCTTGCTAGCGTTTTAGACAATATGGTACTGTACGCTTTCCCCCAGCGTTACCCGTCAGCAACCGAAGCTTTGCAAGCACTTCAAAAGTTGGGAGTCAGTAGTCAGTAGTCAGCAGTCAGTAGTCAGTAGTCAGTAGTCAGTAGTCAGTAGTCAGTAGTCAGTAGTCAGTAGTCAGTAGTCATTAGTCAGTAGTCAGTAGTCATTAGTCAGTAGTCAGTAGTCAGTAGTCAGTAGTCAGTAGTCAGTAGTCAGTAGTCAGTAGTCAGTAGTCATTAGTCATTAGTCATTAGTTGATGAACAAAACCCAACCGCATTGTACGCGAGCATCTGTAGGGACACTTCAAGAGCCGTGTCCTTACCGGGCTCTTTTAATAATGGGTATAAGATTGAGAATTGTAGCAAAAGTTTTCAAGCTTAAAGTTATAAGCGATTTAGTGAATTTACTCAAGTCTTTTAAACAACTGTTTAGCGTAACTTTTGTGCCGATCGCATCAACCGCACCCGCCGATCCCGGTTTACAATGTAAGTGATCTTGTGAGCGAGGGATTCATCCGCTACCATTACCCCTCGCTCAACTGAGTAAAAACACTTGGCAAGCCCGATGAATCGGGCGCTAATTTCCAAGGAACAAGGAATTTTTTATTTTAACTTACAAGCATAAAATAAAGTTGAATTCTGCCGAATGCCTTCTATATAAGAGCTTTCAGCCTTTGGTTGACTATCTCTCTAAAGTTAGATAAAATAATTCATATTTTATGCAGGGCTGTTTTAAGAAAATCTTAAGCAGCTTTGTATAGGGGGCAACAATATAACTACAGTATTTATTGTTACCTTAGATACGTAGAAATCCAAATAATTTGAGGGAGCGAGAAATTGGAACTTTTTGAACCACCACAACAAGTGCAAAAGCCCTCAACCCCAATTGCGGCAGTTCAGTCTTTTTCCAAAAAAGCTAGTATTGCAGTAATCGCGATCGGCTGTACAGTCATTTTGGGTTGGATATTCGATCTGCCACTCTTAAAGAGCATTCTGCCCGGACTGGTTACCATGAAAGCCAATACTGCGGTCTGCTTTATTTTGGGCGGGTTTTCTCTGTACATCCAACAGCGGCGGCGCGCCGAATTAACAGCAAGAAAGCATCAAAAAATCGCTAAATTTTTAATTTCTAGCGGTTCATTTTTAATGATATTAATTAGCCTCTTAACCCTAGCTCAATATCGCTTTAATTTAGACTTAGGCATCGACCAACTCCTATTTAAAGAGAGTTACGCCTTGACAAGCCGCGGAACACCAGGACGCATGGCGCCGAATACTGCTGCTGCTTTTTTATTGCTGGGAACAGCCCTGCTGCTGCTGTCAGAACGCCGCCCTAAATACCGACGGGTTCAAATCTTAAGCTGTTGTGCATTTTTAATTGCATTTATGGGTTTAATAGGCTACATCTACGGCAAAGCTTTATTTTACAGAATTGGCGATTATACAGGCATGGCTTTGCACACGTCCGCAGCATTTATGTTGCTGAGCTTCGGCATTTTATTTGCCTGTCCAGAGCGAGGATTGATAGCAGTAATCGCCAGCGAGCGCGCGGGTGGCATCATGGCGAGGCGCTTGTTGCCGCAGGCAATTATTATCCCGCCCTTAGTGGGTTATTTCATCCTCACGGGAGAGCGGTTACAAGCCTACACGTCGGAGGTAGGGATATCGCTGTTAAGCGTATTGAACGTAATTATTTTTACAGTTCTGATTTGGCAGAATGCAAAAACTCTCTGCACCGCCGACCGGAAGCGATATCGAGCGGAATTGGGACTGAGGAAAGCTAAATTAGACTTAGAAACTAAAGTTGAGAAACGGACTCTCCAACTGCAAATCGCCAACGAACAATTGCAGCAGCAAATTCTCGACTCTCAAACAACAAAGCAGGCGCTTCAAAAAAACTACAACCTGTTGCTGGCAGTGATAGACAGTACACCGACCGCCCTATTTGTCAAAGATATTCAAGGTCGTTACATGATGCTCAATGCTGCGGGAGCCAGTATAATTGGCAAGTCTGTAGACGACATTATCGGCAAAGATGACAGCGAGTTATTTCCGCCGGAAATTGCGGGCAATATTAGGAGGACTGATCTCCCAATTATGACAGCGGGAGAAACGCAATCAATCGAAGAGGAACTGCCAGTTAAAGGCAATTTGCGGACATTTCTTTCTACAAAAAGCGCTTACCGGGACGGGCTAGGAAATATCAGCGGTATAGTTAGCATCGCGCGGGATATTACTGAGAGCAAACAAGCCGAAATCGCCAAAAGCAATCTGGCAGCAATTCTGGAAGCAACGCCGGATTTTGTAGGTATCTGCGACCTCGAAGGACGCCCCATTTACATCAACAAAGCAGGTCGAAAAATGGTGGGTATAGACGAAAACGAAGATATATCCAACCGACAAGTTGCAGAATTCACGGCAGCGTCAGCCCGCAGCACTTTGAATCAAGGGATCGCCACCGCTATTTCCGGTGGCTTTTGGAGCGGAGAAACAGCCTTTGTGTCAACATCGGGACTCGAAATTCCTGTCAGCCAAGTCATCATCTCCCACTCTGCACCAGACGGCAAACTCACATACATTTCGACGATCGCCCGCGACATCAGCGATCGCTTCCAAGCTGAACAAGCGCTGCAACTGTCTCAAGCTCGTTTCGCCGGCATTTTAGAAATTGCCGAGGACGCGATTATTTCCGTGGATGCGGACCAAAAAATTATCCTGTTCAACCAAGGTGCAGAACGGATTTTTGGGTGGACGGCTGCTGAGGCGATCGGGCAATCCCTGAGCCTGCTGTTGCCCGAAGCTTTTGTCGCCCCTCACAGCCACCTCGTCAGTAATTTCGGCAACGTTAAACAAGCCCGAAAAATGGGCAGCCGCAAAGAAATTTTCGCCCGCCGCCGAGACGGTACGGAATTTCCCGCCGAAGCTTCTATTTCCAAACTCGAAGTTGCAGGGGAAATCATATTCACAGCAATTTTGCGCGACGTGACAGCCAGCCGGCAAGCCGAAGAATTTGTGCGTCAGAGCGAGGAAAGATACCGATCGCTGGCAATGGCCACCGCACAGATGGTTTGGACGATAGACGGCCAGGGAAAGCCCATCACACTAATCGACTGGATGGCATATACAGGTCAAACTTTCGAGGAAGCTACAGAAAACTGGGCTGCGGCAATTCACCCAGACGATCGCGCGATCGCGGCCCAAGCTTGGAAGCGCGCTGCAGAAACTAAAAGTCTCTACGAAGTCGAGCACCGCTTGCGGGCAGCAGACGGCAGCTACAGACACTTCTGGGTGCGCGGAGTTCCAGTTTTAGCAGAAGACGGCAGCATTCGCGAATGGGTGGGAACTCACACCGACATTACCGATCGAGTCCAAGTTTTGGAAGCACTCAAGCAGTCCGAGGGACAGTATCGATGGCAAGCAGCCCAGCTAGAGAAAGCTGTCCGCGAGTTGCACCAAACTCAAACTCAACTCATCCAAACCGAAAAAATCTCTTCTCTCGGGCAGCTAGTCGCCGGCGTCGCCCACGAAATTAACAATCCGATTAACTTCATCTACGGCAACATCACCCACGCCAGCGAATACGCCACAGACTTGCTCGGTTTGCTCCACCTTTACCAAGAAAAATACCCAAATCCCGTCCCGGAAATTGTAGAAGCAGCCGCAGATATTGACATCGATTTCTTAATGGAAGACTTTACGAAGATTTTGGAATCAATGAAAGTAGGAGCCGATCGCATCCGCGACTTAGTTGTATCCTTGCGCAACTTTTCCCGACTCGACGAATCGCAGATGAAGCTAGTTGACATTCACGAAGGAATCGAAAGCACTTTGGTAATTTTGCAGCACCGGATCAAAGGTAATCCACTTCGTCCCGCGATCGAGATTATCAAAGAATACGGCAACTTCCCAAAAGTCGAGTGCTATGTAGGTCAGCTCAATCAAGTATTTATGAATCTGTTAGGAAATGCGATCGATGCCCTCGAAGAGTACAACCGCAAGCGTTCTTCACAAGAAATATATGCTAATCCCAACATAATTCGGATTAGCACCACTGCGAATTCACACACACTAACAATTCGGATTGCCGACAACGGGATGGGAATCAATCAAGAAGTTATTGGCAAGTTGTTCGACCCATTTTTTACTACTAAACCCGTCGGCAAAGGCACAGGCTTGGGACTGTCAATCAGCTATCAGATTATAGTTGAAAAACACCGAGGCAAATTGCAGTGTATTTCCGCGCCCGGGGAAGGTGCAGAGTTTGTCATCGAGATTCCCCTTGGCCAGGAAGTATCAGCGCTGGCTGCGGAAAACAAAAAGGAAAAGGTCATTAGTCAGTAGTTAGTAGTCATATAATGTCCGGTCGATTACCCTGATTCCTGTAGGGGCCCGTGAGCCAATAATATTTGCCAAAAACGGACAATCTCACAAACGGGCCCCGGCAATTGTATTATGGGCGATCGATCCGACATGATATAATATCAATTCCGGTTGCATTGGAATGATTAAACCGCAGAGAACGCAGAGAACGCAGAGGAAGAGAACAAAGAGATGAATACAGGACGATGCTAACGGATTTGATATAATCGGGCGATCGCTATTTCACAAGTTCAGTCCTCGACGGATCAACACCAAGAAACCGGGTTTTTTACCGTTTCTGGGGCTGTAACAAACTATTTCGTCAAAAACCCGGTTTCTGAGCAC
>NZ_JANMZH010000248.1:0-42361 GCF_031383065.1 Microcoleus sp. OTE_8_concoct_300
CATCCGTTCTTGGGATTCCGAAAGCAGGTATTCGTAGGGAATCATGCCGCTTTCTCGAACGGGAACTTTGTCTAAATCGAATTCAATGCCGACGCCGCCTTTGGCTGCCATTTCTGATGTGGAACAGGTGATTCCGGCGGCACCCATGTCTTGGGCGGCGACGACTGCACCGGTTTTGAATGCTTCTAAACAAGCTTCAATTAAGGATTTTTCTAAAAATGGATCTCCGACTTGGACGGCGGGGCGATCGTCCATTGATTTGTCGGTCAATTCGGCACTGGCAAAACTTGCTCCTCCCATGCCATCTCGCCCGGTAGTTGAACCGACATAAAGCACGGGATTTCCGATGCCGGATGCCCCAGATTTTACGATTTCTTGAGTTTCCATTAAACCCAAGGCCATGACGTTAACTAAGGGGTTGCCGGAATAAGCAGGATCGAAGTAAACTTCGCCCCCAACTGTGGGCACGCCGATGCAATTTCCATAATGGGAAATTCCCGATACTACGCCTTTGAACAATCTCTGAGTTTTAGGGTCGTCTAAGTTGCCGAAACGCAGGGAATTTAAAAGTGCGATGGGGCGGGCCCCCATTGTGAAGATATCGCGGAGAATCCCCCCGACACCGGTTGCTGCACCTTGGAAAGGTTCGACTGCTGAGGGGTGGTTGTGGGATTCAATTTTGAAGGCGAGTTGCAAGCCGTCTCCCAAGTCTACGACGCCGGCATTTTCTCCAGGTCCAACGAGAATTCGATCGCCCTCTGTGGGAAACTGTTTTAATAGCGGTCGCGAATTTTTGTAACAGCAGTGTTCGCTCCACATGACGCCGAACATTCCCAATTCAGCTTTATTGGGATGGCGGCCAAGACGCTGAACGATTTCTTGATATTCTTCTGGTGTGAGTCTTTCACCGGCAATTTGTTCGGGGGAAAATGGGGATTCGGAGATGGGAGACATGGAAACTCGTTATAAACCACAGGCTTTATTCTAAATGCCCTGTGCTTGGTTAATCTACAATCTATAATCTAAAATCTAAAATCCCAAGCTTTTGGTTTGCTAATTTAAAATCTAAAATCTAAAATCTAAAATCGAATGACTTTACCTCGAAATCTCAATTTTGCGAACCAAGACTTGCGGAATCGTTCTTTTAAAGGTCTTGACTTGTCTGGGGCGAATTTCAGCGGTTGTGACATTCGAGGCTGCAATTTCACCGGGGCGATTTTGAGGGGGGCAAATTTTCAGGGTGTCAGAACCGGACAAAGCCGCAGGCAGGTGAGAAATTTGATTGCTAGGGCTGGGGTAACTGCGGTGACAGTGACGACGGCTGGGGCTTTGACTGGACTCATTGGCGGGGCCGATGCGGGGGCTGTGGCGGTTACCGGAACGGCTGCTACGGCGATTGCTGTGACTCGGGGCGAGGCTGGAATTGTGGCGGGGTCTGTGGCTGGGGCTGCTGCTGCGATCGGCGCTAGCGGTATTGTGACATTTTTTGGCGGAGATACTCTCAGGGGAATTGTCTTATTTTTGGTTTCTGGGGTAATTCTTGGGTTAACTGCGATCGGCTTTTTTATCGCTGTTGAAGAAATAGAAAAATTGGCGGTAACGTCGTTTAGAAAGGCTGATTTGACTGATGCTGTATTCGATGCGGGGGCGATTATAGATGCAGATTTTTCCGATGCGCGAGGATTGTGGTAGTAGACTGCACAATTACTGATTTCTCACCCATTCCCGGAATTCTCGCACTGCTGCGGTTGCGCCTGTAGTTTGACACCGATCGATAAATTCGTCAACTTTTGCAGTCGGTAGCATTGGGAAAGCCCGGGAAAAATTGCACTCGGCATATTCGCCATTTTGCAATTGATAAAACTTGATGCTTCGTCCGTCGTACCGCCAAATTTCTGGTACGCCTAAATCTGCATATAAATCGAATTGATTTAAGGAACTGCTGGTAATATCAATTTCCAGTGCTAAATCGGGCGGCGGATCTTGAGCAAAGTCTAATTCGGTTCTCCCTCTGACCAGTGCTTCATTCTGGATATAATAGCATGAATCTGGTTCTTTTCCCGCTGCTTTTTTGCGTTTTTTAATCGTCATCGAGCCAAAGGGGTTGTACTCCAGATTGAGTTCTTCTATGAGAGTTACAATTAAGCGATCGATCAGCCTGTTGCGATTTTCATGTTCCGGTAGTGGCACCATAATTTCTAATTGACCTTGATGATAAGCAATTCGGGTGGAACGTTTGTTGCCCAGTTCCCCTAGCAGGCTTTCATATAACTGCCAACTGATATTGGGGAGTAAAACTCGCTGTTCGGGGGGCGTTGATATTGTTAGCATTTTACTTGGGTTGTAGAGCTTGAGAATATTTTAGTTTATCCTTTTTTTTTGCGAACCGCACAAAAAGTATCTGCCGACAGCTACGGTCATGCGCTACTCTAGTTAATAATAGACTGTGGTCATTAGTCCTTGTTGTATGAAGCTGCGATCGTTCTTTTCTTTCCTCATTGCTGGCGTCTTGGCACTCTTAGGCTTGAGTGCCGGTGGTTTTTACTGGCTGACAACTCACACTCCCCTGAATTTGCTCGCTGGCGGGCCGACAACTACTCCGGCTGCGGCTGTGTTTGTCTCGAAACAAGCACCTTTGTTAGCTTCAATGCTGGTAAATCCCGATCGCCTCGAAGCATTGCGACAAGTTTTTGCCACTCCCGAAGAAAGAAGTCGATCGCACGCAGAATTTGAGCAAATCAAAAAAAGTCTCCTCGCCAATACAGGCCTCGATTACAGCCGAGATATCGAACCTTGGATAGGTGACGAAATTACCCTCGCTGTCATAGATATAGATTCCGATGGCGACAGCAACAACGGCAAACAAAGCGGGTTTTTGCTGGCCGTTTCCTCCAAAAATGTCGATCGCAGCCAACAATTTCTCGACTCCTACTGGCGAAAACAATCTCGTGCGGCTAAAACAGTGCAGTCGGAAATATATAAAGCCGTGCAAATTAATTATAAACAAGTACCAATAGCCCAGAAAAAAACCTCTCCGATTTCGCCTTTCAACCCGTTTTCTCTGCCGAAGACAACTTTGCCGCCCAGCTTCGCAACAGCGGCAATCGGCGGCAGTTCAGATTCAGGAAATAGCCCCAATTTTGTTTTATTTGCCAATAGCCCAAATGTGATTCGAGATGCAGTTAACAACGTTGAAGCAGCAAACCTAAATCTCAACAATAGTCCTAACTATCAAAAAGCTTTCCAGCAGTTAACTCAAGGCAGAATAGCTTTAGCATTTGTTAATCTGCCGCAGTCACAAACCGAGCTAAATCCCCAAGTTTCTCTTAATTCCCTCGCAGTTGCTGTCGGAGTCAACCGACGGGGATTGCTGGCTCAAACTGCTTTAGTGACATCGCGAGAAAACACAGCTTATCCAACACTCTCAGAACCAGTGAAAGCTTTGCAATACATTCCCTCCGCTAGTCCTCTCGCGGTCGCCAGCAGCGATTTAAGGAATTTTTGGGCTGATTTGTCATCGGCGGTGTCCACTAATGCAGAAGTCTCAAAGTTAGTCGATCGCACCTTCGGAGATATTCAGCAAGTTTGGGGCGTCAACCTGCAGCAGGATATATTTAACTGGGTACAAGGAGAATACGCTTTAGGAGTGCTTCCGAATTCGTCAAATAGTGCGGACTGGATTTTTGCCGCCGAAAAATCTGCTGATTCCCAAAAGGCGATCGACAAACTCGATGAAATTGCCCGCAGCAAAGAATACAGCATCGGCAGCTTTACTCTCAGGAACCAGAAAATTACCGCTTGGACGCAGTTGACAACGAGTCAAAATTTGGGTAAAAATAATAGAAAAAGTGCGATCGAAACCGAGGCAAAAGGAGTCCGAGCCACCGTCGGCAAATACGAAATTTTCACCACTTCGGTAGAAGCAATGGACGCAGCACTAGAAGCAGCAGAAACAGGCTCTTTAGTTGCCAATCAAGATTTTCAAACCAGCATTGAACCGCTACCGCCATCTAATGACGGCTATTTTTATTTAGACTGGCCCTCCAGCAGGGCAATTTGGGAAAAACAAATCCCGCTGTTGAGGTTAATTGAACTTTCGGCAAGACCATTGTTCGACCACTTGCGATCGCTCACAGTCACCAGTACCGGAGAAATAACAGGAATTCGCAAAGCTACAATATTTATGCGGCTGAATTAGTCATTAGCCATTAGTCATATAGCAATCCTTGCAGGAGTCGTAAATTTTTTACCCCACCCCAGCCCTCCCCGAACTCGCGGTCCGGGAGTAAGAAATTCACAAATGATGCGAGGATCGCTATATAAGTCCTAAATTTTGTCGCGGGTTGACCAAAATATATAATCCAAGCGAAAGATTCAGGTAAACGCGCCCCGACAACCTATCAGCAGTCATTAGTCATACCACTTTTTCAAAGTATGGCTACAAACATTTTGTTTGGGTTTAGTTGCACGCGCCCAACCTACTGTCTAATAACTAATAACTGCTGACTAATGACTGCTGACTAATGACTGCTGACTAATGACTGCTGACTAATGACTGCTGACTAATGACTGCTGACTAATGACTGTTGACTAATGACTGTTGACTAATGACTGCTGACTAATGACTGCTGACTAATGACTGCTGACTAATGACTGCTGACTAATGACTGCTGACTAATGACTGCTGACTAATGACTAATTTGGCTGTTTCTGTTTCCCAAAATAAGCTTGAAAAACCTCTTTGGCGATCGGGGCTGCTGCAACAGAACCAAAACCGCCATTTTCCACAACCACGGCGATCGCAATTTCCGGCTTGTCCGCGGGCCCGAAGGCGACATACAAAGAGTGATCCTTCTGTCCGATGACCTCCGAAGTCCCTGTTTTGCCCCCCGTCAGCGGAATCGAACCGTCATTCATCCCCTGTCCCGTACCCTCGGCAACCACCGCGATCAGTCCTTCCTTAATCACCTGAACTGTTGAAGGTTTCATCCCTGTATGTACCCGTTGAGTCTGCGGCGTGCCGGTCATAGAAGTCAAAAGATGGGGCTTCACGCGATAGCCGCCGTTAGCGATCGAACTCACCATCACCGCCGCCTCCAAAGGAGTCATCAACACCAACCCCTGCCCGATGGACATCGTTACCGTATCACCCGCATACCAAGGTTCTTTATAGATTTTCTCCTTCTGGGCCGGCGTCGGGACTTGACCGTGATCGCCGCCGCCTAGGCCCAAAAGATTCAAATCCGTCTCCTTGCCAATTCCCAAGCGGTGTCCCCACTTAGAAATTTCCTCCGGTCCGGTACTAATCCCCACTTGATAAAAAAACGTATTGCTGCTGAAAGCCAAGGCCTCCCGAAAGCCGATGTTGCCGTAACCGCCGCTGTGTTCGTTAAAATCAATTCCCCCCACAGTAATGTAAGACGAAGTACCGAGAATTGAGTCCGGCGAAAACTTGCCCGACTCCAAGCCCGCGACGGAAGTCACAATTTTAAAAGTGCTACCGGGGGGATAGCCTTGCATGGCCCGATTCAAAAATGGATTTTCCGCCTCTTGAAGAGTTTCCCACTCCTCCTTAGTGATTTTTCGCGTAAACAGATTGGGGTCAAACGTCGGGTGGCTAGCCAGAACTAATACTCCGCCGGTTTTGACATCCAGGGCCACTACTGCTCCCCGCCGGTTCCCCAGGGCTTGTTCGGCTGCTTTTTGCATGGACAAGTCTATGGTTAGCTGCACCGCCTCACCCGGTTTAGGCGGTGTCTCGCCGATCAGTCGCAACTCTTGATTTTGGGCATTTACCTCGATCAGCCGATCGCCCCAAACTCCCGCTATCTTCTCGTTAGAACTCGCTTCTATGCCCATCTGACCGACAATCATCCCCATCGGATATTCCGGGTTAGCTTCCAAGTCTGCTGCGGTAGCTTCGCCAATATATCCGAGAACATGAGCCGCCACACTGGCTTCGGGATAATAGCGCTTCGCTTCTGGTCGCACTTCCACTCCGCGTATTTGTCCCACCTGTTCTGCTAGTGGCACAAACACCTCTGGCGGCATCGCTTGCTTGATCCGCACCGGTCTGTAGGATAGAGGATCGACCTGTTTTATTTTTTGTAAAATTTCTTCGGCCGGGATTTTCACCAGCGGACTCAACTTGTTTGCTGTAACTTTCCACTCTTCCGGCGTTTGTTCTTTCGGCCACAAATATACCGATCGAGCTAAATTGTTTGCCGCTAGCAGCTTGCCTTTGCGATCGATAATGTGTCCGCGATTGGCCGGCATTGGCACTAGGCGAACGCGATTGTTTTCGGCTCGTTCCCGGTTTTGCTTTCCTTGTACCAGTTGCAATTCCACCAGCCGACTAGCGTGCAGGCTCAGCAAACCGGTTGCCACTAGCATTAACACGATCGCCCGGTGTATCGGACGATCCTGTTTCTTAGGAGTTTCCCCCAGGCTTTTGTCAGAAGAGTGGAATCCTGATATCGAATAAATTTGTCGTTGCATCATTCTCTAGGTAGATGTCAAATCCTAGATTTTATACTACTGATTGTCAATTGTGAAGTATAAATCATCAGACCGGGGGCGATCGGGCATTAGCCGTTGGGGGAAGCGGAATGATTAATAATTAGCTTTTGACTAATAATTAATAACTCATGAATGCTGACTGCTGACTAATCTCCCAAGCACCAAGAAATAGCCAGCACAATCAAGGCCAGGCTCAGCCAATTAGGGAAGTGGAGCCAGCCGCCTAGACCTATAGGTAACAATACCAAAACCTGTGTCAATAGGGAACCGATCGCCAACAGCAACGCTAGAAGTATCAAATTTATCATCTAGACACCGTACAATTTCGGATAGGAGTCGATAGCCTGTGGCAGAAATCCGAGTGGCACAGGCGAGGGCGATCGCAGAGGGATTGTCCTGATAGACATAAGGTAGAGAAGCCTGGAGGTTTTGAACCAATTGAAAAAAAATTATTATTCCTCCAGAGTTAGGATTATAGGGGCTGCGATGGGTAAATTCTGAGTTTTGATTTTAAGTTGTGACGCCAGGAGAATTGCTATGTTGTTTAATCAGGGAGCCAATTTCAAAAACGGTGCGATCGCCGCGATCGTCGCCGCGATCGTCGCCCTACCAGTTTTAGCAGAAACCGCCAATTTCGGCACTTTAACTTTATCGCCTGGTTTTGAGTCCCCAACAGCAGTTTTGAGAGGTTCCACAGGCGGATCGTACTCTCTATCTGCCATAGCCAACGCCGATCGCCACAAAAACAAATGTTTGGGTTTTGCCACTCCAACTCCCGACCACATCATAGTCTTGCAGCAAAAATTTTCAAAACTCACACTCCAAGTCAACAGCGGAGGCAAGGACACAACCTTACTCGTACAAGGCCCCGGTAATGCAGTGCGCTGCGGAGACGATGCAGGTCAGAATAAAGATGCTGGCATTGTTGATTCAGACTGGCAAGCAGGCTCTTACAGGATTTGGGTAGGTACTCTCGAACCCGGAGTCAAGTCTGACTATACAATCTCAGTACAGGAATAGAACGCGGCGGCGCTTGTCGATGGGGACAATAAAATATCATCAAATTTTCCCCCAATCTCCTCTTCTCCCAAGGTTCCACTCCCCCAACCTCCCCCAATCGGCCAACCTGTTAATCTCCCACTCCCCAATCTGCCGATCGACCACTCACTTCCCCATCCAGTAAAATGTAAAATCGAAAGTGGCGTGTTTAACCAAAATTGGTAACTCTGAAAGTGCTAAAGACCCTTAGAGCTGACTTCAGTATAATTTTCGATCGCGACCCTGCAGCTCGCAACTGGCTGGAAGTTTTGTTTTGCTACCCCGGTCTTCAAGCCCTAGTGCTGCACCGCCTCGCACACTGGCTTTACGTGCTGGGACTTCCCTTCATCCCCCGCTTGATTTCCCACATAGCTCGCTTTTTGACCGGAATTGAAATTCACCCCGGGGCAACGATCGGCAAAAGCGTATTCATCGACCACGGTATGGGGGTTGTGATCGGCGAAACAGCAATTATCGGGGATTTTGCCCTAATTTACCAAGGTGTCACCCTCGGCGGCACAGGCAAAGAAAGCGGCAAGCGTCACCCTACCGTCGGCGAAAATGTAGTTGTCGGTGCCGGCGCCAAGGTACTCGGCAATCTTCAAATTGGCAACAACGTTCGCATCGGCGCCGGTTCCGTCGTGCTCAGGGACGTACCATCTGACTGTACGGTTGTAGGGATTCCCGGCCGCATCGTCTATCGATCGGGAGTGCGCGTCAATCCCCTAGAACACGGCAGTTTGCCGGATTCGGAAGCTGTGGTAATTCGCTCTTTACTCGATCGCATCGAGTCCCTCGAACAGCAAGTAAAAAGTTTGCTTCCTCAAGCATCTGTCTCCTTAACTTCTGTTCCCAATTCCCACAATTTCCACTCAGTATCTGAAGCTTTAAACCAAGCCAGCAATGTAGCCTTATCCGAAAAAACACAGCTAGTTACAACCCCTAGCTGCAAGTTAAAAGATAAAGCAATTCAAGAATTTTTCGACGGCACCGGCATCTAAAATTTGAATTGGGAATAGGGCATAGGGCATAGGGAATTGGGCATAAGGCAGTGGTGAATGTTAATTGTTAACTGATGACTGCTGACTAATGACTAATGACTTCTTTTTCAAGGATTAACCGATCGCACAGACCAATTTCCCTCCCCGTCGCGCCGATAAAGCGATCGGTTCTGCGGTTCCCCGCGCAACTCCAACAAATCCACCGTTTCCGGTTCCAACAACAGCAAGCAAAAATTAGGCAGCGGGTCGATCGGATCTGGGGTAGCAGAATCAAAAGCAGCAGCCGGGGCTTTGTCATCCCCCGGATGCGGCCAAGCAAATTGCGATCGAGCCGCCTCAGAAAGCTCCTGCCAAGCTGTGCGGCGCGATGAGCACAACTGGGCCTCTGGATAATCTGCCCCTACCAAAATCAGTTGTCCAGCAATCCGAAATTGTTCGCGAGTTTGGGGGAAATACCAGCAAATTTCCCCCCAAGGATAGAGGTTAATTTCCTCTGCCTTTTGACTGCGAATATCTGTAATAAACTTTAACTGATTAGTATCTGCTAAAAAGCCTCGAAACACCACAGTGCGGTTAGCCGGACGCCCGGTGGCGCGAACAGTTGCTAGTTGCAAGTAGCGGGCAAAAGCAAGACTGCGGTTGCGGTGGAGCGCGCGAGCTAGGGGCGATCGCCAAAGTGCTAAAGACATAATTAATAACCTATCATATGGGTAATGGGATTAGTCAGTAGTCAGTAGTCAGTAGTCCTTAGTCCTTAGTCAGTAGTCAGTAGTCCTTAGTCAGTAGTCAGTAGTCCTTAGTTATTGGGAATTGGGAATTGGGCATAGTTTCTTGTTTTTCTTCTTCCTTGTTCCTTGTTCCTTGTTCCTTGTTCCTTGTTCCTTGTTCCTTGTTCCTTGTTCCTTGTTCCTTGTTCCTTGTTCCTTGTTCCTTGTTCCTTGTTCCTTCTGACTAATGACTAATGACTAATAACTAATAACTAATGACTACTGACTAATGACTCTTTTTTCTGCTATTGGTAATTTTATGTCAAATTCACTCTCAAAACTCAAAACTATTGAAACTCCCCACAGTGGCTACCACTGGGACGGCGGTTCCCGCCGTTTTTTTGAAGGCTGGTACTATCGAATAACATTACCTGCTCGCGGACAATCTTTTGCCTTCATGTATTCAATAGAAGACCCCAGAGGCGGTCAACCTTACAGTGGCGGTGCAGCTCAAATTCTCGGTCCGGAAGATAGCTATTTGTGCCGCACATTCCCCGATGTAAATAAGTTTTGGGCCCACCGAGAAAGCTTGGCTTTCGGACATTGGGGCAGAACAGATTTACAAATTAAACCCCAATATTTAGAACCTCAAGTATTTGACAGCCGCGTCGAAGAAGGCTATCAAGCTACTGCTACCTTGAATCAAGGTTATATCCACGATCCGGGAAGCGGCAGCCACTGTTTTTGGCAATACCAAATTCAACCTGTTTACGGCTGGGGCAACTCTGACCAACTCCAGAAATCCACGGCGGGCATGGTATCTTTTCTACCCATATTTGAACCGGGATGGCAAATTTTAATGGCGCACGGTTTAGCCACCGGCTGGATAGATTGGAACGGCCAACGCTACCAATTTAAAGATGCTCCCGCTTACAGCGAAAAAAACTGGGGCGGTGCTTTTCCGCAAAAGTGGTTTTGGGTTAATTGCAATTGTTTTCAAGGCGAAAGCGATTTAGCTTTAACTGCTGGCGGCGGCAAGCGGGGCGTGCTGTGGTGGATGGAATCGGTAGCAATGATTTGTCTGCATTACCGAGGCAAATTTTACGAATTTGTGCCTTGGAATTCGCAAGTTAGTTGGAATATTGATCCTTGGGGAAGCTGGAAAATGCAGGCTAGAAACAGTCAGTTTGAAGTTGAGTTAATTGCCACTACAAACCGTTCTGGTACTGATTTGCGAGCTCCTACAGAAAAAGGTCTGGCTTTTTGCTGCCGGGATACGACGCACGGCAAATTGCGCTTGCAACTGCGAGAATTGTTGGGGGGAAATGTTGACAAAAATGGCAAGCAGCGTTCTAGAATTATCTTAGAGGCTGAAAGTTCTTTCCCGGGTTTGGAAGTTGGGGGCGGGCCTTGGGATGAAGTTTGGCGATCGAACTAAGTCATTAGTCATTAGTCATTAGTCATTAGTCATTAGTCATTAGTCATTAGTCCTTAGTCCTTAGTCATTAGTCATTGGTCATTAGTCATTGGTCATTAGTCCTTAGTCAGTTAACAGTAGTCAGAACAGCCATGATCAATTTACTCGGTTTGCAATTAGGCAAATTCTACCGCAGCCAGCGGTTACAACAAGCTCTCAAGGTGATTTTGGGACTAACTTTATGTTTGGGCACAATCTTGATGCCTGCGGCAATTGCTAGTGCGGCCGGTGATTTGTCTCGCCAACCAGTCACCGAAATTACTGTTAGTTTAGGTAACGAAGCTGGGGAACTCAAATTTTTTCCCAATCTGCTAGAATTTGAATCGGGCAAGCGCTATAAATTAGTGCTGAAAAATCCCAGTTCGCAGAAACATTATTTCACAGCCAAAAACTTTGCTGATGCCAGTTGGACTCAAAAAGTTGAAGCTGGTAATGTGGAAATTAAAGGAGCGATTCACGAATTGGAACTTAAACCGGGCGCTATGGCAGAATGGGTGTTTGTTCCCATGAAATCGGGAACCTACAACCTGCGGTGTACGGTAGCCGGACATACAGAGGCGGGGATGATTGGGAAAATTACGATCGCCTCTTAAATCCTAGTTAATACATTAACAGGTTGACTAATTTTTGTGTAATCGGAAAATTAGTCTGACGCTCAAAGTGTATAAACATCGGACTAGGATTCGCCTCTAAAAATACATACTCACCCGTGGGCTTGAGACGCCAATCAATAGCAGTCCACTCTAGCATAAAAGCCTTTAATATTGCCAAACATTGTTTTTCAACTGATTCTGGCAAATCTATCGGAATTAGCTCGGCCTCTAAATCTTCCCGAAAATCCAAAGCTTGACTGCGAATTTCGGCAGAATAGACTGATTCACCAATCACATAACTGCGGATGTTTGTGCCAGGAATATACTCTTGTATTGTGGCTGGAGAAATACTCAAAGCTAAGTCCAGGCGATTAGGTTCTAAATGCGCCTCTGTCACCAACTTGGTATGAGCGCCACAATAAACAGGCTTAAAAATTGCTTTTTCATGAGCTTCCACAAACTCCCTAACTTGCTCTGGATTGTTACTGATTAAAGTTGCAGGAATCGTAACTCCTATTTGCTTTGCCAAACTCAGTTGTAGGGGTTTTTCTTTATGAAATTGGTAGGCCTGCCAGGAATTAATCCAGCGAGCCGGACAAGCTTGCATGAGCGATCGCACTGTACTCATTGAATCATTAAATGCAACTTGCTGTTGATTTGCATCTTTTAAAGGTGGAACATAAACACCGGAAAAATTGCGCCAAAATATGCTGTGAATATCTTGAAAATTCAACTGGCGACCTCCGGGTAGCGTCAAGCACCCTACCAGGGTATCAGGTTGCCAAGACAGACGTAACTGTCTGGGAAACAGATAGGTATCTAAATAATCTACTTCTGCACCGGCTTGGGTGAGAGCATCTTTTATATGAGCAGCATGAGCATCTGAATCATTACCCAGTATTAAAATGTTCATGGGAAAATTGAAAATTAAAAATCTGCTAAAATGCCAGTAATATCATGTCCGGTCGATTCCCTCCGCTTCGCTTCACCCGAAATCATGTAGGGGCCCGTGAGCCAACAATATCTGCCAACAATCGACCATCTCAAAAACCCGCCCGGCCGGGATATTATGGTCAATCGATCGGACATGATATAAATAAATGAAAAGTCGCATCACTTGTTTTGAGAGTGTTGCAACTTTTTATCTATTAAAAAAAACTGTCGAATGAGTCTGAATCTTTGAAAGTCTCATTACAGAAACAATTTGAAGCGTTCAGGAATTAGGCAGAATCTCTTCTACAATTGTCGCCACGAATGAGATTACGAATAAAGAGGACCTCCACCCTCTTCACCGATAGCGTCAGTGGTCATCGGAGGGCCTCCCCCCTCTTCACCCAGAGCCATAGTGGTCATCGGAGAACCTCCACCCTCTTCACGCAGAGAGTGAGTGGTCACCGGAGGGCCTCCACCCTCTTCACGCAGAGCGTGAGTCGTAGCCCAATCGTCAATAGGCGTGACACCAACTCCTCCTCCTCCTTCACTTCCCGGACAGGGAGCTGAGATACACTGTATCGGATGACACCCACCTTCTTCACCTAGAGCCAGAGTCGTGAAAATAATTCCACCTCCGATGGGGTCGATCAGTGCATCACTTGGCGTCTCTTTAAAATCTAAATCAATTGCTTCGAGTTCAGCAGCATCTAAATCAAAAGGATGATCCATAAAATTCTCCTAATTGAGTAAAAGATTATCCAGGTTTACATATAATCTAGCTCAGGAGAACCGAGTTATGTTGGCCTTTTGGCAGGTTTCAAATTGAGTTAACGAAACTTGAAACTTGCCTTCAACCCTACAAATTTTCAAGTAGATTCTAGCGGAGCCATTGTCAGTCCAGCACGGCTCAATTGCATATGATAAAGTTCTGCTTGCTCTTGCGGGCCAACCCAGACGGTGGCCTGACCTTCGTGGTGGATTTGGTTGGCAAGTTTCCAAGCTTGATCGCTTGTCATCCCTGGAATGTATTTCGTCAAACATTCCACAACGTGCTGAAATGTGTTGAAATCGTCGTTGAGAACTATTACCCGATAGTTGGGATAAGGTTTGCGGGTAACTTGACTCGATCGAACGGGTGCTATGGTTGGTGAAGAGGTCATCGCGCGAACAGCCACTGAAACTACAAAATTCGTAAAATAGTTACCTCTGACATCCTAACACAATTTCCGATTTTTTCAACCGCTACTTGGTATTTCGATCCGCTTCGGGGTTTATTTTCACCGCCGGGCCCTGCGTTATATCAAATCCGTTAGCATCGGAATAGTAAATTCGAGTTCACTGTTGACGGTTGACAGTGAACAGTCAACCGTCAACCGTCAACATCATTCCGGTGTAACCGGAAATGATATTAGACTTCTCCAGAAACTGTGGGGAGTAGGGGTTAAGCATCCAACCCCCCATTGACAGGCTTTTGAGGAGAAATCTCTTGCACCGCGCCGATTAAACTACAGTTAACACTCGATCGACCTCAGAAGTGTCGCCGTCAGAATACGCTTGTAGCAGAAGTTGCTTTAAATCTTCAATCAGCGGATAGCGGGGGTTCGCTCCGGTACACTGATCGTCAAAAGCGCGATCGGCCATTTCCTCAAGGCGAGCAAAAAAGAAATCATCGCTCATTCCCTGACTGGCAAGAGCCTCCTGAATCGTGCCAGGAATATCTACCTCACGCTTGAGATCTTCCACCGCTGCGATCAACTTCTCAACTTTCTCCTCTTCTGTATCGCCGCCCAAATTCAGATAGTCCGCAATTCGAGCATAACGCCACTTGCTGTTAGGATACTTGTTTTGAGAAAAAATCGCTTGTTTGAACGGAACATCCGTTGCATTGTAGCGAATTACGTGGGAAATCATCAGCGCATTCGCTAAACCGTGAGGGACATGGCAAGTTGAACCTAATTGATGAGCCATTGAGTGACAAACCCCCAGAAAAGCATTGGCAAATGCCATCCCGGCCATCGTAGCAGCATAATGTACTTTCTCCCGCGCTTTCGGATCATTAGCACCATTTTTGTAAGCGCTGGGCAGGTATTTAAACAGCAAACGAATCGCTTCTAAAGCCAAACCATTTGTATACTCAGAAGCCAACACAGAAACATAAGCTTCTAAAGCGTGGGTTAGCGCATCAATGCCGCCGTAAGCAGTCAATTTCCGGGGCATATTCAGCGTAAGTTCTGGATCGACGATCGCCATACTCGGAGTCAGAGCATAATCTGCAAGCGGATACTTAATCCCCGATCGTTCATCCGTAACAACCGCAAAAGGCGTGACTTCCGAACCCGTCCCCGAAGTAGTTGGAATTGCCACCATAATTGCCTTTGATCCCAAAGGCGGCAGTTCGTATACCCGCTTGCGAATATCCATAAACCGCATCGCCAATCCTTCAAACTCAATTTCTGGATGCTCGTACATCAGCCACATTACTTTAGCAGCATCCATCGGCGAGCCACCACCAAAGGCAATAATCGCATCTGGATGGAAACTATTGCAGATTTCTAAACCTTTGCGAACAGTAGCAAGGGAAGGATCTGGTTCCACATCGTAAAATGTGTAGTGATCGATGCCGATTTCTTCCAAACTATCTGTGACTTCCTTAATCAATCCCAATTCAAACAAAGGTTTATCCGTCACGATCAAAGCACGTTTCTTACCTGCAAGATCCCTCAAAGCTACAGGAAGACAACCCGACTTAAAATAAATCTTGGGAGGAATGCGGAACCAGAGCATATTCTCGCGCCTTTCTGCTACGGTTTTGATATTGAGCAGGTGATGGGGTGTCACGTTGACAGAAATGGAATTATCCCCCCAGCTACCGCAACCGAGGGTAAGGGAGGGATCGAGGCGGAAATTGTACAAATCGCCGATCGCACCTTGAGAAGAAGGCGTATTAATCAGCACCCGCGAAGTCTCTAGTTTGCTTTCAAAATAACGAATGTGATTCTGATTGTGCGGAGCCGTGTAGAGTACAGAAGTATGTCCGTGTCCGCCAAAAATTATCAGCGCTTCAGCTTTGTCTACTGCTTCAGTAAAGTCCTTGGCGCGGTACATTGCGAGAATCGGCGAAAGTTTTTCACAAGCAAAGGGTTCTTCTTTACCAATCGCATCAACTTCTCCAATCAAAACCCTGATGTTTGACGGCACTACAAAACCCGCAATTTCCGCCACCTTTTGCACCGATTGTCCGACAATTTCGGCATTCAATCGCCCATCAATTAAGATTACCTGCCGCACTTTTTCCCGTTCTTGTGCATTGAGGAAATAAGCACCGCGCTTGATAAATTCTAGTTGCACTGCATCGTACACCTCATCCACAACAACCACCGATTGTTCCGAAGCACAAATCGTGCCGTTGTCGAAAGTTTTGCTGAGCAAAATTGAGCTGACAGCCATTTGGATGTGGGCGGTTTCATCAATGATGGCGGGAGTATTTCCCGCGCCGACACCGAGGGAGGGATGTCCTGAAGAGTAGGCAGCTTTTACCATTCCCGGCCCGCCAGTTGCCAAAATTAGTTTGATATCGGGGTGCTGCATCAAAGCTTGGGAAAGCGGCACAGTTGGCTCATCAATCCACCCAATAATATCCGGTGGTGCTCCTGCGGCTACAGCAGCATCGAGGATGATTTTTGCCGCCGCAGCCGTGCAGGATTTTGCCCGGGGATGGGGCGAAAATATAATGCCATTTCTCGTCTTGAGCACGATTAAAGATTTAAAGATGGTGGTGGAAGTCGGGTTGGTTACAGGAACGATTCCCGCCAGCAGTCCCACGGGTTCGGCAATGCGTTCGTAGCCAAAATGCCGATCGGACTCGATGATACCGCAAGTCTTGTCGTTTTTGTATTTGTTGTAAATCATTTCCGAGGCAAAATGATTTTTGATTGCCTTATCTTCGATGACTCCCATTCCCGATTCTTTGACTGCTGCTTTGGCTAAGGGAATGCGGGCGGCATTAGCGGCTAAAGCTGCTTGCTTGAATATGCGATCGACTTGTTCTTGAGTGTAGGTAGCAAATTCAGCTTGGGCTGCTTTCACTTTTTGAATGAGCACTTCTAATTCTTCTACATTGGTAACTTTCATTTGTTTTCTACTCGGGTGTTTTTCTAGATAATTATTGCCTAAGTTTGTGAGGGGTAGGGGAACCGCAGATTGACCGCAGATTGACGCAGATTTACGCAGATATTTTCAAGATTGTTTGCGATTTTTGCTCGAGGTGTTTTAATTAATTATAGACCGCTAGCTCCGATCGCATTTACCCCGCGACTGCGAAAAATCTCAACTGTTTGTTGGACGAGCTCCGGTGAAGCTGGAGGTGTATCCTTGAGCTCGTAATCCAGTTTTAATTGTTCCCATTTGTATTCTCCCATTTTATGGAATGGTAATACTTCGACTTTTTCCACATTGTTCAGATTGGCAATAAACTCTGCTAATTTTTCTACGTTTTCGAGGTCATCAGTGAGGTGAGGAACTAGAACGAATCGAATCCAGGTCGGCTTATGAATTTCGCTGAGATATTTGGCCATTGCTAAAGTAGGCTCGATGGAAACGTTCGTGACTTTGTAATACAGTTCGGGAATGTAGGATTTGATGTCTAATAAAACCAGATCGGTCATTTCCAGAACCGGTTTAGCAACTTCTAAAAGACAGAACCCTGATGTGTCTAAGGCAGTATGCAAGCCCATTTGATGACAGCGGGTAAAGATTTCTCTGACAAAATCGGGCTGCATCAACGGTTCGCCGCCGCTGACTGTAACGCCTCCTTTCCGCAGGTAGGATTTACATTTTGTAATTTGCTCGATTAAATAATCGACGGTTACTTCTTTACCCTCGTGAGAATTGCGGCAGTCGGGATTGTGACAGTAAAGACAGCGCAACGGACAGCCTTGGGTGAAGACGATAAACCGGATTCCAGGGCCGTCTACGGTGCCAAAGGTTTCGATTGAATGAATGCGACCAATTCCAGACATTTAATTTGCTGTTGGTTATGTTCCGAGATAATGAATTAATCCGCTGCGATCGGAAAGTCTCTGAGGTCAAACGAGCTGAAAAATAGATACTGTGATTGCTACATTCCTCGCGGCGGACAACCGCTAACTTACCCACAATGAACTTATTGCATTCCCAAGCTCTCAATTCCCTCAATTATCTGCGTTAATCTGTGTTAATCTGCCTTACATCTGCGGTTTTTAGAGCAAAGATTCATGCAATAAGTCCAATCACTGCTGGGATTTAGACGCGTTCGTGGAAAGTCCGTTTAATCACATCTAATTGCTGTTCGCGGGTAAGTTTGATGAAGTTAACCGCATAACCGGAGACGCGAATTGTTAGCTGGGGATAGTTTTCCGGATGTTCCATCGCATCTAGTAATGTTTGCCGATCGAGCGCGTTAACATTGATGTGATGGCCGCCATCGTGGAAGTAACCGTCTAGGAGACCAACTAGGTTGTTAGTCCGATCGTCCTCCATTCTGCCCAAGGCCTGCGGTAGAATCGAAAAAGTATTCGATATGCCATCTTGACAATCACTGTAAGGCAGTTTCGCTACAGAAGATAAGGATGCGATCGCCCCACAGGAATCTCGGCCGTGCATCGGGTTAGCACCGGGGGCAAAGGGTTCGCCTGCTTTACGTCCGTCGGGAGTGCTACCAGTTTTTTTGCCGTACACTACGTTAGAGGTAATCGTGAGTACCGATTGAGTCGCTACAGCGCCACGGTAGGTTTTGTGCTGGCGAATTTCGTTCATGAAGCTTTGCACAAGTTCGATCGCCAGACTGTCTACGCGATCGTCATTATTGCCGTATTTTGGATATTCTCCTTCGATCGAGTAATCTACGGCCAAACCTTCCTCGTTGCGAATCACCTTAACTTTAGCGTGTTTAATCGCCGATAGCGAGTCCGCCACCACTGACAATCCGGCAATCCCGCAGGCCATTGTCCGGTAAACATCGCGATCGTGCAATGCCATTTCCAGCCGTTCGTAGCAGTATTTGTCGTGCATATAGTGAATGACATTCAACGTATTGATATACGTTTTTGCCAACCACGCCATCATGTCGTGGAACCGCGCTCTTACCTCGTCATAATCGAGATATTCGGTAGTAATCGGTGGGAACTGCGGCGCGATTTGGTCGCCGGACTTCTCATCTTTACCGCCGTTAATCGCATAGAGCAAAGTCTTAGCCAAGTTAACTCGCGCGCCGAAAAACTGCATTTGCTTGCCAATTCGCATCGCGGAGACACAACAGGCGATCGCGTAATCATCGCCGTATTGAGGACGCATCAAATCGTCGTTTTCGTACTGAATCGAACTCGTATCGCTGGATACCTTCGCACAGAATTGTTTGAAGTTGTCCGGCAAGTTTTCCGACCACAACACGGTGAGATTTGGTTCGGGTGCAGTACCGAGGTTTGAGAGGGTGTGCAAGAATCGGAAACTGTTACGAGTTACCAATGTTCTACCGTCATTGCTTGTACCGCCGATCGCCTCTGTTACCCAAGTTGGATCGCCAGAAAACAGAGCGTTATAGTCGGGAGTTCGCAAAAACCGCACCATGCGGAGTTTCATTACAAAATGGTCGATCAGTTCTTGCAATTCCACTTCGGAACTCGCGCCACTTTGCAAATCGCGCTCGAAATAAATGTCTAAAAACGTCGATACGCGCCCGAGAGACATCGCTGCCCCGTTTTGTTCTTTCACTGCTCCCAAGTAGCCCAAATACACCCACTGAACAGCTTCTCGTGCGTTTGCCGCCGGACGACCAATATCAAAGCCGTAGCTAGCAGCCATTTCTTTTAACTCAAACAAAGCCCGAATTTGCTCGGATAACTCTTCGCGCAAACGAATTGTTCCCTCCTCCATCGCCTCTAGTTCGAGTGATTCTTGCTGTGTTTTTTTATCATCAATCAGGCGATCGACACCGTACAAAGCCACGCGCCGATAGTCACCGATGATGCGCCCGCGTCCGTAGGCATCTGGCAAACCTGTGATGATACCAGAACGTCTCGCCAGACGCATCGAGCGCGTGTAAACATCGAATACACCATCGTTATGAGTTTTGCGATATTTCGTAAATATTTCTTCAGTTTGCCGATCGAGCTGATAGCCGTAAGCTTCTAAACCTGCCTTGACCACGCGAATCCCGCCAAAGGGCATAATCGCGCGTTTCAAAGGTCGATCGGTTTGCAAACCTACTATTTGTTCTAAGTCGCGATCGATGTATCCTGCTGCATGAGCCGTGATGGATGTGGGAACTTTTGTATCAACATCCAATACACCTTTTTCGCGCTCTTGCTTCATTAGTTCCAGGACTTGGTGCCAAAGCTGCTGGGTTTTTTCTGTTGGTGCTGTGAGAAATTCTGCATTCCCTTCGTAGGGGGTGTAATTCTTTTCGATGAAGTCTCTGACGTTGACTTCCTTTGTCCAGTTGCCTTCAGTAAAGCCGTGCCATTCTACTAACATAGCTTGCTTTCACCTCTATTTTTTGTTAGCGATCGATCTTTTCTGCTTCGACCACTACATCTACTATATATTTAATCTCAATATTTTTAATACCCTGTTCGCTCTTTGTTACAAAACTTTACTTGCTAATTCGGTGGGAAGAATTAAGATAGATAGTAGGCAGAACATCCTCTGGGATTTGTGAGGAAGCTCTGACAAAAAGGGATTCCGAACTAACAGTTAGACAACGGGAATGTTGTTTAAGTGCGGGTCGGTCGGAAACCCGCAATGAGATTTTGGGTCGCGAACTGCAAAGACCACAAGAAGAGGAAGAAAAAGCCGAAAAATAGCAGAAGAATAGCAAAAAAATAGTTCGGATTTGATTCGAGAATTGTTGTCGAAAGCAGAGCAATATTAATTGCTGATTAATTGAACAAGGGTATTATGCAGATAAATTCAAGAAATCAAAGCACTGCGAGCGATCCGGCTCACGATATTTGGAAAGAACAGCGTCATCCGCTCGATGGGATTTTTAAACCTCGCTCCGTGGCTGTAATCGGCGCAACAGAGAGAGAAGGAAGCGTCGGACGTACTCTCCTGTGGAACTTGATTCGGAATCCGTTTGGCGGAACAGTTTTTCCAGTGAATCCGCAGCGCCGCAGCGTCTTGGGGCTCAAGTCTTATCCTGACATTGCTAGCGTCCCGGAAGTAGTGGATCTGGCGGTGATTGCTACGCCTGCTGCTGGGGTGCCGCAAGTGATCCGCGAATGTATCGCTGCTGGGGTGAAAGGGGCAATTATTGTTTCTGCTGGCTTTAAAGAGATTGGTGCGGCTGGGGAGGCTTTAGAACAGCAAGTGATGGCCCAAGCGCGTCTGGGCGGAATGCGGATTATCGGCCCAAATTGCCTCGGCGTGATGAATCCTGTGCTTGGGCTCAATGCTACTTTTGCAGGTACGATCGCCCGTCCGGGTAATGTCGCCTTCATCAGTCAAAGCGGCGCCCTCTGTACTTCGATCCTAGACTGGAGTTTGGGAGAAAATGTCGGTTTTAGCGGTTTTGTGTCGATCGGCTCTATGCTCGATGTCGGTTGGGGCGATCTGATCGAGTATTTCGGGGACGATCCCCATACCCACAGTATCGTTTTGTATATGGAATCTATGGGTGATGCTCGTTCGTTTATGTCCGCCGCCCGCCCAGTGGCGATCGACAAACCGATCATCATTCTCAAGGTAGGACGTACCGCCGCCGCCGCGCAAGCCGCCGCTTCCCATACGGGAGCTTTGACCGGTAGCGATGACGTGCTTAATGCTGCTTTCCGCCGCTGTGGCGCGTTGCGGGTACATACGATTTCCGATTTGTTCGACATGGCAGAAATTCTGGCCAAGCAACCGCGACCGCAGGGCAACCGCCTATCGATCGTCACCAATGCAGGAGGGCCAGGGGCGATCGCCACTGATGCCTTAATTAGCGACGGCGGTGCCCTGGCAGATCTGGCACCGGAGACGGTGCTGCAGCTTGATGAGTTTTTGCCGCCTCAGTGGAGTCATCACAACCCGATCGATATTTTGGGCGATGCTAGTAGCGATCGTTACGCCAAAACTCTAGAAGTGGTCGCTCCCGATCCCAATAGTGACGGATTGCTGGTCATCCTGACGCCACAAGCGATGACAAATCCCACCCAAACAGCAGAAAAACTCAAGTCTTACAGCAAACTCCGAAAGCCCTTATTAGCAAGCTGGATGGGCGGTGTGGAAGTGTCAGCGGGAACGCAAATTCTCAATCAGGCAAATATTCCGACTTTCCCCTATCCCGATACCGCCGTCAGGTTATTCAACTATATGTGGCGCTACACATACAACCTGCGCGCTATCTACGAAACGCCATCTCTCCCCGCTGATTGCGAAATCGAGACTTCCGGGTGTGCGACTGCTGCGAAGATTTTGACTGCCGCCCGCCAAAACAATCGCACTCTATTAACCGAGTACGAATCAAAACAGTTGCTGGCAGCTTACGGTATTCCCACCGTAGCGACAGAAATTGCAGCGAGTGCTGCCGAAGCTGTGGAAATTGCCGATCGCCTCGGTTATCCAGTGGTGCTAAAACTCCATTCTGAGACGATTACTCACAAAACCGATGTGGGGGGCGTAAAACTAAATTTAGGCGATGCTAACGCTGTAATTAGTGCCTTTGAGGCGATCGCCCAGCGGGTACTGGCGATCGACCCGGCAGCCTTTCTCGGCGTGACAGTGCAGCCGATGGTGCATTTGGAAGGCTATGAACTAATCTTGGGTAGCAGTATTGACCCACAATTTGGGCCGGTGATGCTGTTTGGTTCCGGCGGACAATTAGTGGAAGTCTTTCAGGATCGATCGCTAGCACTTCCGCCTTTAAATACCACCCTAGCGCGGCGGATGATGGAGCAAACGCGCATCTATAAAGCTTTGCAAGGAGTGCGCGGTCGATCGGCAATTGACCTGGTAGAACTCGAACAGTTATTAGTTCGTTTTAGTCAACTGATTGTAGAGCAACCTCAAATTGCCGAGATTGATATTAATCCCCTGTTGGTTTCTCCTGAAGGTGCGATCGCTCTTGATGCCCGCGTTGTTCTCCAAACAACGGAAAACCCCATTTCTCCCGCGATTCGCCCCTATCCTACGCAATACGTTCAAACATGGTCAACAAAGGGCGATCGTCCCATCACCATCCGTCCGATTCGCCCAGAAGATGAGCCGCTGATGGTGCTGTTCCACCAAGAACTTTCCGAAGAGAGCGTGTATTTGCGCTACGCTCACATGGTAAAGTTAAAGCACCGCATCGCTCACGAACGTTTGACCCGGATTTGTTTTATTGACTACGATCGGGAAATGGTTTTAGTAGCCGATCGTCTTGACCCGGAAACCTCAGAACACCGGATTTTGGGAGTAGGGCGTCTGAGCAAACTCCACGGCACAAACGAAGCCGAATTTGCGCTGATCGTTAGCGATAGCTATCAGCAGCACGGTTTGGGAACAGAATTATTGAGGCGGATGCTGCAAATTGGTCAGGAAGAGAAATTAGAGGCGATCGTTGGCTACATTGTGACTAGCAACTACAAGATGCACAGCCTCTGTAAAAAACTAGGATTTGAAGTCCAACCAGACCGAGGCGAAGGAATGTTGAAAGCTGTTTTTGTTTGCTAATAGCAAGTTGGGTTAAATAATACTGAGATGTTGCACCATTCTCGATAAGCCTTTTATGAACAGGCAAGATGCCTGTTCCACAAGAAAATTCATCTCTTGTGGAACGGGCAGGAGATCCCGTTCTTGAGAATGGTGCAAGATGTGAGTAATAACTGACATCTTGCACCATTCTCGATAAACCTTTTAGGGGCCGGCAGGACGCCCACCCCACAAGAAAATTCACTCTTTGTGGAACAGGCAAGATGCCTGTTCTTGAGAATGGTGCAACATCTCAGTAGTAAGGGCTTTAGCTTTTTCTCTAAGGACTGAAGTCCTTACTACAAACCTAGAACTCAAGTCCTTACTACAAACCTAGCAGGATACGAGTACATCCGATCGCCCGAGAACTCTCATATCTTCCTCATCGAGTTCGACTGGTGTACCGCTGCGAATTAGTTCCACAAAATCCTCATTCGGCACCATGATGCACAAAGTGTACAAACGTTCACTGCCCGTATTCTCAATTACGTGAGTGCCAGTTGGAGGCACTAACAAACTATCTCCCGGTTGAATACTAACTGTTTTGCCATCGCAGGTTGCTTGCCCTCTTCCTTTGAGTACAAAAAACATTTCGACTGCAAACTGATGACGGTTGGGAGGAGTTTTGCCGCCCACATCGAAAATCTCCACGCAAACTGTTAATGAAACATTGGCTATTACCGGATCGAAGACGATAGCTAATCTATTACTATCGCCCGGACTGATGCGAAATGCTTGGTAGTCTTTCGGAGACTTTATAACAGGAATCATGCAGTGGTTTGTCATTTTTTTTATTGTTAGTTGTCAGTTGTTATGTTTCTGCTGTCATTAGTGAGAATCCGGAGTCATTAGTTCCCAGTTTAGCATCAAAAAATTATTCCTAGTGACTAATGACTAATGACTAATGACTAATGACTAATGACTAATGACTAATAACTAATGACTAATGACTAATGACTAATGACTAATGACTGCTATTTAATTGCTTCTAACATAGCCTGAGAATCCGACAAAAAGCCAAAACATTGTTTAACGTTATAAAGAGTAGCTTGCCAGCAATACTCGGGAGATGTCGTAGCTGTACAATCTTTGACTAAAATACAGTCGTAACCGAGAAAATTAGCATCTTGCAGTGTAGCCATGACGCACTGATCCGCATTTACTCCTCCAAAGAAAAGTGTACTTCTGCCGAGGTTTCGCAAGATGCTATCTAAAGGAGTATCCCAAAAGCCACTCATCCGATATTTATCAACGCAAATATCCTCGGGTTTCGGTGCCAATTCATCGACAACCTGCGCCGCCCAACTCCCTGCCATCAGTACAGGCGCGCCGTTTTTTGGCAGCGGATCTCCCAAACCTACGCCGTCGCCTGTGGGATTGTAAACGTGACGGGAAGCTGCACTAATATTGAGCAAATCGGGGCGGTTCCCCCAGTTAATCCAAATAATTGGCACTGCCTGCGATCGCAATTTTGGCAGCAAATTTTTTAAAGGATTAATTGGAGTTCGGGCGGGCGTTACATCTACGCCAATATGTGCTAGCCAACCGTCGGGATGACAGAAATCGTTTTGCATATCTATCACCAACATTGCTGCTTTTGCTAAGTCCAAACGCAGGGTTTTAGTTTCTGTTTCCAGAGTAACAGGTTGAGGCGCGATCGGCGAGCGGGTGATATCGGCAATTTTGGCATCAACTTTCCAAGCATTCGGCGGTACGCCCAAGGTGCGGAGAGAATCAGAATTCATCAGAACTATGGGTTTGAAACCCCGTCCTTTTAGGACGGCTTTACATTGAATTGAATCCCCTCGCGGGGTGGAGGGGTATGGTTGCCCCTCCAGTGAGGTATGGTTGCCTCAATCTCCTTTCGGAGTAGAAGAGACGACCTGCCAGGTCGTCTGTACTTCGCTAATGTTTAGTGAGCTTGTTAGGCTGAAAGCACTGTTCCAGTGACCTTAGAACTGTTTAACTCTCAACGACAGAGCAAGGAACTAGCTACGCATTCCAGGGTGTCGTGACTCAAAAAACGTAGTCAGTTAAGACGATAGCTGGTCAGAATGGCTTGTTAGATTTCTCTTTCAAGCCTCATGCCTTTAGGCTGAGGTTCCTGACATGGATTGTGACTCAAAAACACTTTCAATTTTATCAGAATTTGGTTGTTACTAAGTTGTCATATCTTAAATCTTTACTATAATTAAGTATCAGGGGCCACTTTTAAATAAATTTTATGATTTATTAACTTTATTACAGTTGGGCGATCGCAAATGTTAGCGCCTGGGAATCATAAAATAAAAATTAATGTAAATTTACAAAAGGCGTAAATCTGTGAGCTTTACAATTCAAAATGCTTTACTTCCAGTTGAGAGCGGTTATGAAACCGTAGACGTGCAAGTGGTGGATAATTGCATAAGTGCGATCGCGCCCAATAACCCCCCCTTCAATTCCCCCGCTTACCAAGGAGGGAAACCCCCCTTTAATTCCCCCGCTTACCAAGGAGGGAACCCCCCCTCTAATTCCCCCGCTTATCAAGGGGGGAACCCCCCCTCTAATTCCCCCCCTTACCAAGGGGGGGATAGGGGGGGTGGAACAGTTATTAACGGCAAAAATAAGCTGCTGCTGCCCGGTTTTGTCAACGCGCACACTCACTCTTCAGAAATGTGGCAACGAGGCATTATTCCCCCTTTGCCGCTGGAATTGTGGATTGCCGAATTATACGATTTTACGCCTCTCGATCCCGAACAAGTTTACTTGAGTGCCTTGGGAACTGCGGTAGAAACATTGCTGTCGGGCGGTACAAGCGTAGTCGATCATTTAGTTTTGATTCCGGGGCAAGAATTAGAGACAATTGCCGCCGCCGTTCGCGCTTATCAAGAAATCGGCCTCCGCGCTTTTATCGGACCGTTAATTCAAGATGAATCCCTGACAGCCGGAATGCCTTCTGGCGATAGCGGCATCGAACACGCGACTTACATTCGCTCCACAAAGACCACTTTGGAATTAATGGAAACAGCCATAAAACAGTTTCACAATCCCGAAAAAGGTGTTAATATGTTGTTGGCACCGACGGGAATTCAACTGTGTTCCGATGCTTTGTTTGAAGGCTGCATCGATTTGAGCGATCGCTACAATCTTTGTCGGCACGCCCACCTATTAGAAACCCCCGCTCAAAAACAGTTAGCTCACGAAAAATACGGCTGTAGCGCTGTCGAACACCTGCAAAGAATTGGTTATTTGAGTCCCCGGACTTCCTTAGCACACTGCGTTTGGCTGGACGATTCCGACATAGCGATTATGGCAGAAACGGGAGCGACAGTCGTACACAATCCCCTCAGCAACTTGCGCCTGGGAAGCGGGATTGCACCGATTTTGAAATACCGTCAAGCGGGAGTCAACGTATCTTTTGGCTGCGACGGCGCTGCTAGTAATGACTCTCAAGATTTGCTGGAAGCGATTAAAATTGGTTCAATTTTGCACAATATCACGGATTTGGATTACCGCCAATGGATTACACCGCGCCAGTCTGTAGAAATGGCATCCCTGGGAGGAGCAAAAGGCTTGAATCTCGCCGATGAAATGGGTTCGTTGACAGTCGGTAAAAAAGCAGATTTTGTGCTGTATGATTTAACCAGTTTATCATTGCTGCCGCGCACCGATCCGATTGGCTTGCTAATATTGGGACGCCCGACTAATGCGGTAGACAGCGTTTGGGTAAACGGCAAGCAAATCGTCGCAGAAGGTAAGGTGAAAACGATCGATCTTGATGCTTTGAGGCGGGAATTATTCGAGCGCAGCGAGTGGAATAGCAAGCGTCAATCGCAAACGGTGAGCGAGATTGAGGCCCATTACCGCCAAGTGATGAAACTGCAAGGTTACTCTTAAAAGCTATCCTCTGTTTTCATAAAAAACGAGCCTGTCCTTGGCTACAATCTCAAGTACCTTAGACACCGTATTTTAGGTAAGCATCACCAGCGTTAAAAGTCAGTTAAATTATCCCATACAGCCTCAAAAAAAAATATCGGTAACAATAAATGCAGCAAAAGTAAATTCATTACAACAGATAAGTCATAATAGAAAAGTAAGATCCCTCCCCAACTAGAGATAACAGTTATGTCATGGAAAACCAGGCTGGCTACTGTCGCCATCATTACATTAGCAATTTTCGCAGAATTAGCGCCGGCACTTAAAATTAACCCCATCAACCTCGCAAATACTAATCACTCAAAAGCTGCAGCCATGACACCCCCTAACAACCAGAGTGATGTAGACGCCAGACTTGTTGCAGCTAATACCAAATTTGGTTTTAACTTGTTCAACACCCTCACCAAACAACAGCCGAATAAAAATATCTTTATTTCCCCTACTTCTGTCGCCCTTGCACTGTCAATGACATACAACGGAGTTAGCGGAGAAACGAAACAAGAAATGACAAAAGTTCTCCAATTAACGGGAATGACTCCCCAAGAAATCAACGCAGCCAATCAAGGTTTGCAAAATAGTTTTCAGAAAGTTGACCCCAATGTCCAAGTATTAATTGCTAACTCGCTTTGGGCGCAACAAGGCTTCTCCTTAAAACCAGAATTTCTGCAAACAAATCAAGAATACTACAATGCTAATCTTACCGAACTAGACTTTATTAATCCGCAAGCTCTTAGCATCATTAACAACTGGGTGAGCCAAAAAACTCAAGGGAAAATTAATAAAATTGTCGATAAAATTAACCCGGATGGAGTCTTGTTTTTGATTAACGCTATCTATTTCAAAGGCAAGTGGCAAACGCCCTTTGATAAATCTCAAACTGCGAACAAAACTTTCTCTTTAACCGACGGCAGTTCAAAACAGCATCCGATGATGTCCCAGAAAGGCATTTATGGGTACTACGAAACAGACACATTTCAAGCAGTCAGTTTACCTTACGGAAAAGAAGGGGCTCTGGCTATGTATATTTTCTTGCCAAACTCCAATAGCAATTTGGCAACTTTCTTGCAGCAGCAATTAACACCAGAAAATTGGAATCAATGGATGCAAGAATTTACATATGTAAATGGTACAATTGAAATACCCCGCTTCAAAATAGAATATGAAGTTGAACTCGAAAACACACTCACAGCTTTGGGCATGGCAGAAATTTTTGATAGCTCAAAAGGCAATTTTTCTGTAATGACTAATAAGAAAGTAGCAGTAGATTCAGTAAAACACAAAACATTTGTAGAAGTGAACGAAGAAGGTACAGAAGCAGCCGCCGTCACTTCCACCGGGTTAACCAGATCTGGATCGCCTTTTGAAATGAATGTAAACCGTCCATTCTTTTGTGTCATTCAAGACCATACTACAGGAACAATATTATTTATGGGTCTTATCGTTGACCCCCAATAATATCAAAAATAGTAGGTGCGTCAGGAAATGTTCGAGTGAGTTTTAATAAAATAACCCTCGCTGACGCACCCTAACAAGCTAATTATACGGTAAAATATCAGTCTAAAAATAATCATATTTGCGACAAATTGATGATTAAATTGCACAAATGGCAGCGGATACTGGGTTTAATAGTTGTTTTTGCGATCGCCCTTACCTCCTCCGCGATTTTATCCCCCCGTCTCTTGGCTCAAACCCCGCCCACCACCCCAACAACCGAATTGCGCGGCGTCTGGCTGACTAACATTGACAGCGAGGTGATATTCTCCCGCAACAACATCATTGACGCTGTAAATCGACTGGATCAACTCAATTTCAATACCATCTATCCCACGGTTTGGCAAGGAGGCTATACGCTTTATCCGAGTGCGACAGCCCAAGGAATATTCGGACAGTCGATCGACCCATCGCCCGAATTGAAAAGCCGAGACATCCTCAAAGAAATTATAGCACAATCCCGCCAAAAAGGTATAGCAGTAATCCCGTGGTTTGAGTTTGGTTTCATGGCTCCAGCCGAATCGGAATTAGCCACACTTCACCCCGACTGGTTGGCGCAGCGGCGCGACGGTTCAACTATTTGGAAAGAAGGCGAACACGAGCGAGTCTGGCTGAATCCCTTTCATCCCCAAGTGCAGCAATTTATATTAGATTTAATCCTAGAAATTGTCGATAATTATGATATAGATGGCATTCAATTTGACGACCATTTCGGCTTGCCAGTAGAATTTGGCTACGAGCCGTTAACAGTGTCAATGTATCAGGAACAAATCAAAAGCCCTCCCTCCGACGACGCCCGCGAAACCTTCTGGGTGCGCTGGCGCGCTGACAAAATTAACGACTTCATGGGGCGAGTTTCCCGCGCCATTAAATCCCGCAAAGAAAAATGTATTGTCAGCTTATCTCCGAACCCTTTTCACTTTGCTTTACCCGCCCACTTGCAGGACTGGTTTACCTGGGAAAGACGCGGCTACATCGACGAAATTGTGTTGCAGGTTTATCGCAGCGATATCAAGCGTTTTAGTGCCGAACTGGAACGGGAAGAAGTCAAATTGGCTAAACTTAACATTCCAACTGCGATCGGCATTTTAACTGGTCTTAAAAATAATTCCGTGCCCCTCAAGCAAATTCAAGAACAAGTGCAAGAAGTGCGAAAAAGAGATTTCGCTGGCCTGTCGTTCTTTTTCTACGAAAGTTTGTCGAATTGGGCTAGCGAAACCCCCGAACAGCGTAATTATGCCTTGCAAGAATTCTTTCCCACAAAGATGCAGCGCCCGCCATCCGAAGGCAGAATTTGAAACCCACGGTTAAAATGAGAAAAATCATACAGCGCTTAGGAATTGTCATCTTATCTTTGACCGCTTTCCTAACAATTGGCTATCTCACTCCCAGAAAGTGGGGAGATTACTGGCAAGCAGATTGCACAATCTCTCTATTCATTTCCAACCAAGGCATTCACACCGAAATCATCGTTCCAGTTAAAAATGAATATTTTGACTGGAATCAATTTTTACCGCTAACAGAAATAGGGCGGGATGCCACTTCTGATTATAAATATTTGTCTTTTGGCTGGGGAGATAGAGCTTTTATGCTGGAAACTCCCACCTCAGCAATCATCAACCCAGTTACAGCTTTCAAGGCGCTATTTCTCGCTACTCCGTCTACCGTACACGTTCAAAGTTATCGGGTTCTCCCCCAAAGTATAGAAACCAAATGTGTTAAAATGAGCGGCACAAATTATCTGAAGATGGTAAATTTTATTAAAAATTCATTTCAATTAGACGCAGTAGGTAAGAAAATGAAAATTAGCTACGGCTACGACAACAGCGACAGTTTTTATGAAGCAAAAGGCAGTTACTCTATTTTGAGAACTTGCAACGACTGGACGGCAGAAGCTTTGCAAAAAGCCGAGGTCAATACTCCTTTATGGTCTACGCTTTCTTCTGCGATTATGTTTCATTTAAATAGCGGTTGCGAATGTCAAGAATAAATGGTAATCGGTAATACCATTTTAGATTTTAGATTTTAGATTTTATAATTCGGAATGAATGATTATGTATGGGTTGGGCTCTTGCCTAAAGTTGCATTCTTTTTTTTAACTGGTATAATTAGCAATTTGAGGAAAAATGATGAATGTAATTCCAGCGATCGACTTATTGGATGGAAAATGCGTCAGATTGTATCAGGGAGACTACGCGAAGTCTCAAACTTTTAACGACAACCCCGTCGCAGTCGCCAGACAGTGGGTAAATGAAGGCGCAACCATGCTGCATTTAGTAGACCTCGACGGCGCCAAAGCGGGTCATCCAGTCAACCAAGCAGCCATTGAAGCGATCGTCCGATCAGTAGACGTTCCCTGTCAAGTAGGTGGGGGAATGCGCGATCGCGCTTCTGTTGCTGCTATCCTCAATTTAGGCGTCCGGCGCGTCATTCTCGGCACTGTCGCCGTCGAACAACCGCAATTAGTCGGCGAATTGTGCGCCGAATTTCCCGGCCGAATTCTGGTTGGCATCGATGCCAGAAATGGTAAAGTTGCTACTAGAGGCTGGCTAGAAACTTCGGAAGTTTTAGCAACAGAATTGGCGCAAAAAATGGCCGAGTTAGGGGCGGCTGAAATTATTTACACCGACATTCACCGCGACGGTACTATGGAAGGGCCGAATTTGGAATCTTTGCGCGAAATTGCTAACGCTATTTCGATTCCGGTGATTGCTTCCGGTGGCGTTAGTTCGATCGCAGATTTGTTGAGTTTGTTGGCTTTGGAACCAATTGGTGTCAAAAGTGCGATCGTCGGTAGGGCAATTTATACCGGCGATATCTTGCTAAAAGAAGCAATTCAAGCAGTCGGACAAGGGCGGTGGCAGGATGTACCGCCAGATTTGGGCTCTTCGAGTTTTGCTTGATTATCTGAATCCTTTTGCGCGCGTTAACCAAACCGGAACCCTTGAGTTTGTCTGCGTCCGGGATTATCTGGTTTCAACGTCTTTCTTACCAGAAAGAATTGGTTTAAACCCGGATCTCTGATCGGGAGAAATTAAAAGAAGACTATTCATTACTCCAATCCTCTTCCTTCCAGGTAGAGGTCGCTACCCGTGCGGTCAACTGTCAACTGTCAACTGTCAACTGTCAACTGAACATCATCGTACCCATGTTTTTGAACCATACAATTACAGCTTTAAGTTCTGGGATGGCATCCCTAGTTGATCCCATACCTTTGTTAGCAACAGTCGAGGCAGAAAATTCGCCGATTGTTATGAGCGGAGTTTTGCTCAGTTTGGTAGTGATTTATATCGCCAGTAAAATCGGCGCGGAAGTGGCTCTAAAATTTGATTTTCCCCCGGTTTTGGGTGAACTTGTAGCAGGGGTGATTATTGGAATATCTGCTTTACACTTGATCGTTTTTCCCGGAAGCGATCTGTCAGCCTCAGACTCAGGGATTATGACAGTTCTGCAATCGATTAATCATCTGTCTCCTGCCGCCCTCACCAGTGTCTTTGAATCGCAGAGTGAAGTCATTTCAGTGCTAGCTGAATTAGGCGTGATTATTCTGCTGTTTGAAATTGGCTTAGAGTCGGATCTCAAACAACTCAAGCAAGTCGGAATTCAAGCTACCGTTGTCGCCTGCGTAGGTGTGGCAGTTCCCTTTGCCGCGGGTACTGCGGGCTTGATGATAATTTTCCACACGGCGGCAATTCCAGCAATTTTTGCGGGGGCAGCTTTGACGGCAACCAGCATTGGAATTACATCTAAAGTGTTGTCTGATTTAGGACAACTGAACTCTAAAGAAGGTCAAATTATTGTCGGTGCGGCGGTGATTGATGATGTGTTGGGAATTATTGTCCTGGCTGTTGTCGCCAGTTTAGCCAAAACCGGGGAAATTGATGTTGTTAATGTCATCTATTTGATTGTCAGTGCAACTGTTTTTCTGCTAGGTTCGATTCTGTTGGGCGGTGTCTTCGACAAAACCTTCTCGGCGGTGGTGGGTCAACTCAAAACTCGCGGCAATATTATCATCCCAGCATTTATTTTTGCCTACTTCATGGCTTTTCTGGGCAACGCAATTCATCTCGAAGCGATTTTGGGTGCGTTTGCGGCTGGTTTGGTGTTGGATGAAAGCGAGGCCCGCCAGGAGTTGGATGAATTGGTGAAACCCATCGCCGATTTATTTGTGCCCATCTTCTTTGTAACGGTGGGGGCTCGGGCAGATTTGGGGGTTTTGAACCCAACAGTGCCGGATAATCGGGCGGGACTTTTGATTGCCGTATTTTTGATTTTGGTTGCTATTTTTGGCAAGATCGTAACAGGCTGGGTGGTGTTTGGTCAGCCGGGAATCAATCGATTGGCGATCGGAGTGGGGATGATTCCTCGGGGCGAAGTCGGGTTAGTGTTTGCCGCCATCGGTTCGGCGAGTGGGGTTTTGGATAAACCGTTAGAAGTCTCGATTATTATCATGGTGATTCTGACGACTTTTTTGGCTCCGCCTTTTCTGCGGATTGCCTTTGGCGATACAATAGAGCCTCCTGCTAGCGGGGAACCTTCTAGCGAGCAAATCGTTTGATATCAAATCCGTTAGCATCGGAATTATTCATCTCTCTGTTCTCTTCCTCTGCGTTCTCTGCGTTCTCTGCGGTTTAATCATTCCCATCCAACCGGAAACGATATGATTGAGGGAATTTGAGTCTGGACGATCGACTGATTTAGAAACACAAATGTCGATCGTCCAAATTTATCTACCCGTAATCATAAGTCCTAAGTTGTTAGAAGCGGCTACAACTTGACTTTTAACTGATAACAATTGTCAGCGAGTTTAATCAGTTCGCCCAGACCCCAGGTACCCCGATCGTTCAAAAATTCCGCTAGTTGATTCGGGATGGCTTCTCGGCCCAGAAATGCCCCGCTGATGGCACAAGCCATAGCTGCGGTGGTATCCACATCGCCACCGACGGCGATGCTAGTACACAGAGTCTCCCAGTAATCTTGAGGGGTTCTCAAAAACGCATATAAACTCCACAAGACGCTACCAACTACAAAAGGGGAAATTCCTTGCCAAGAGTGCTCGTAGTTTAACGGGAGTCCAGCTCTAGAAATCAATTCTACGGCTGACTCTGGAGGCAATTTGACCCAATCAATCAAATCTTTGAGCAAAGCGGCAAAGGAAGAATCAACTTCTGCTACCCATTCGCTCAGTTGACCGAGAAATGGCTCAGTTTCAATCATCATGTCAGATTGAAGGGCGATCGCCACAGCCCCGGCGATCGCCACAGCACCGGCAGAACACCGCGAGTCTTGATGGGTGATGCGCCCTTGATCGCAAGCAGCTTGTACAAGCTGGGACGGGCGATCGTAGAATATTAAGCCGATCGGTCCAGCCCTCATCGCACTGCCATTACCAGCATTGGGAGCACGAGTACCAGCTTCTTGCCAAGCAACGCCCCGAATCAGGCGCTTTGCAGCTTCTTCTGTCGCTCGACCCCGCCCGACAATGCGCTGTTGAGCGAAAATGTCAGCAATACGATTCGCGTAGTCCCTGGGGTCGAATTCGCCACAAGCGACGTAGCTTTGGAGGAGTTCGCGGGCGAGTTGGGAATCGTCGGTGTATTGACCAAAAGGCAAGCCGAAGCGATCGCGATCTTTGATTTTTTTGAGTCTAACTTCGTAGCGGACAAAGTTTTGGCAAACTTCGGGAGGATAGCCTTCTACTCTACAGCCTATAGCGTCGCCTAGACACTGACCGATCAGACAACCCCTAAATTGTTCGAGACGCGGTACTGTCATCAGAAAAATGGGTAGAAACCCCGTCCTTCTAGGACGGCTTTACAATTTAATTTGCAACGCGCCACGAATTGTAGGACAAAAACTTACAATCTGCGGGCAATGCGTTTTGAGTTAAACGCTTGCCAGTATTCAAACTGTGCAAGCTAATTGTTTTTCGGCACGAATCTTTCTTTGTTGGAGATTCTTGCCAGCCCCCAACATAGCAAAACCCGTATTTAGGGTTTTTGACAATCGAACCGCGCTTAAATCCGGCACTAATCGTACCGCCATATCTGGAACGGACATGACCGATAGAATGTTGCAAGCGATGAAGTTGTCTGCGATGAAATTCAAGGGGAACAATCTCGATTAGCTTGGTGTTGTCTGGGCTAAGATGCCCTCCCACATACGAATTAGCCAACACCCAAGAATCAACACAATGTGCTTCAAATTTGCTTGATAACTTCTGTTTTGATTTTTTAATTCCTAAATTTTGACGCAGGTTGCAAGTGTCGTTTCCCGTTCTAATCTCAAGATGAACAATCTTTCTGAGTTCTGAATAAAACCAGTGTTTGCCAACTTCTAAAGGACTAAAAGATACGTTCCACTTGCGTCCGTTTTTGTAGCTTCGTGCCTTGATGTCCTCTACAACAAAAACCGATACGGGAAACATAAAACTCAGCCAGTTAACTATCCTTAATTTCCACTGCCACCTTGCTCTAGTAGATGGGGGAATGCGATTTTTGTTAACCAGTCTGTTGACTCGGTTTTGACGGCACGGCGTGTTCCGAAACCGCCTTGCACGTCGCATATTTCGCCTTACTTCAACGTGGTCTTTTACCCAGTCAACAGCATGAGTTTGGACATTGAGATAAGTATGCGATTTGGATTTAACGGTAAAGCCTTCTCGTTTAGAGCCCGGATCGATGCCAACCGCTATGGGTTGATAGTTGTGATTTGAAGGTTCTACGTTAAGTCGGACACAAAATACCCCCTTTTTCCAGAATGGCGTTGCCTTGCCTGACTTAATCCAACGCTTGGCACGGGCGTTGGTAGTCGGCATTAAGGGTCTGTTTTCACTATTGACAACGGGTACAAACATTTACATTAAGTCCTATTTCTAGGTGTATATTTCCCTTCGCCACTGACAGCAGCGAGCGGTTAAAAACTAGGGAGGCATTCTTAACTTCTTGCGAGATACCACTCTCAGGCAGTTCAGTATTAATGGCTAGACACTGGTTTAGTCTCGATCGATGAAGATGGTGAGTCTCCTTCTTTCAAGCCCCATGCCTTTAGGCTGGGGTTAGTGACATAAATCAGTTAATTCCATAATGAGATCCGTTTGAAAACTCAGCGCTAAATCTTTGAGAGCATTCGCGATCGCCACTTGAGAAGTCGGTATTTGTTCAATTAATTGCAGCAGGAGATCCCCATCACAATAGTACGCCGCATCATACATTTGCTGTAACCATTCCGGGGGCATCATTGCTAAAGCCTCTCTAGACAATTCAACCCTCGGCAGTGAAGCAGACTCTTCAGAGGTAAGGGGCGGGATGCGATTTGCTTTATTCTCGTCTAGGGGCAGTATCTCCGCTAACATTGGTAATAACTGTGCGATCGTGTAAGGTTTTAACAAAAACGTTTTGACATTAGCATCTAATGCCAGCTTTCTGTTAGCAAGGAGTCCGCTAGTCGCAATGATATTCACCCCAGGATTAATTTCTTGCAACGCGCGCATTGCGGAAACACCATCTAGGTTGGGCATCATCATATCCATTAAAACTACACTAATTTCCTGTTGATGTTCCCTATAGAGATCGAGGGCTTCAAGCCCATCACTAGCGAGTATTGTTCTGTAGTTATAGTTTTCTAGAGAAGTCTGTGTTATCTCTCGAACCGAGGCTTCATCATCAACAATTAAAATCAACTCGCCGTTACCTCTACGCATTGCTTGTTCTACGGTTGTGAGGCTCACTTCTCCCTCTCTAGCTGGTAAGAAAACCTGAAATTCCGTACCCTTACCCAACTCGCTATAAACCTTGACAAAACCGCCATGATTTTTGACAATCCCCCTTACTGTTGATAATCCTAGCCCTGTGCCTTTGCCAACTTCCTTAGTAGTGAAAAAGGGGTCAAAAATTCGGCTTAACAATTCTGGCGGAATACCCATTCCTGTATCAGCCACCGTCACAGCCACATAACAGCCTGCTTTTGCTTCCAAATTCATCAGGGCATCATGTTCATCCAATGGGCGATTTTCGGCAGAGATGGTCAAACTTCCTCCTGATGGCATGGCATCCCTAGCGTTAATCATCAGATTCATAAATACTTGGTGTAGCTGGGTAGCATCACCCGATATTGTCCATAGTTCCATTGCGGGAATTTTAGTCGAAATAATTATTGATTTGGGAAATGTGTGTTGAGCAATACCGATCACTTCTAGAAGCAAATAGCCTAGTTGTAATATTACAGATTGATCATCCGTTGTTCGACTAAAAAGAAGAATTTTATTGACCAACTCAGCCCCCCGTTTAGCACTAGCCGAAAGGAGTTTTAACAGTCTTTGTGTCGGTTCATTTATATTGGTAATTTTGAGAGGAAGCAGTTGACTAGCTCCCAAAATCGGGGTGAGAATGTTATTGAAATCATGTGCAATTCCACTGGCTAACGTTCCTAAACTCTCTAATCGCTGGGCATGGTAAAATTGTTTTTCAAGGTGTTTCTTTTCCGTGATATCACTATTAACAACGAGGATAGAGCGGGATTTGTAAAATTTATTTTGGATCAGTGTTTTACGACATTCTACGATTATATTCTTACCTGTTTTAGTAACTTGCTCTATTTCCCCCTGCCAACTGCCTTGCTCGGTAATGATTTGGATCGGCTCAGTTAGTTGAAAGGGTTGATTAAATAAGGTTTGAGTTTTCTGCCCTATAACTTCGCCTTCTGACCAACCATATAAACGTTCAGCTCCTTTATTCCAAAATAAAATATGATCGTCTAAATCCTTTACAAAAATGGCCTCACTAGCAATATCAATTAAGGCTGCTTGTTCCGCAATTTTTTGCTCTGTTCTTTTACGTTGGCTAATATCCGTAATAATTTCTATGCCCACCCAACAATCTTGTTCTTGATCCCATTCAGCAACATAGTTTGAGGCAAGCCATCGAATCGTGCGATCGCCATGCAAAAACCGATATTCGATAATACCCGATCGCCCTGCTTGAATATTTTCGATCAAGGAGGCGATCGTTGTTTCTCGATCTTCGGGCAATATATTCGCTACGAATAAGGCAGAATCTGCTTGCACTGCTTCTAAGCTATAGCCCAAAATCTGTTGAGTTCCGCCTGTCCAAGAATCAATCTCTAAAGTACCATCAGTCAAAACACGAATATTTTTAATAACCGCGATCGCGCTGTTGAGAATGTGACTGAGTTTCGCAGCTTCTTTGATTTTAGATTCTGTAACATCAGTCACAATAATACTATTAACTAAAATCTCATCTATCTGAAGTTGTTTCAATGATACTTTAACACGTACTTCCTTATTTCCCGTTGCTGCGATCAAAGTAAATTCTCTAGTGAGAGCTTGTTCAGGCTGAACCTGCTGCAAAAGTTGTAAAAATGCTTTTTTATCCTGGGGCGCAATAAAGCTCTCTAATTGAGAGCCGATCAGATTTGTTAAAGGACAATTTAAGAGTTCTGCGAGTCGCTTATTACAGTACAAAATTAAACCTTCCGCAGATACGGTAGCAGCTCCTTCGCCCATTTGTTCCACTAAACACTGATAAACATAATCTGCCCCCTGAAGCGTAAAAACTCGATCTCCTCCCTGCGTAGAAACAACAACAGCATCAACCTCCCCAGAACGAATCGCCTGCAACGTTTGTTCCGCTACATTTAGGCGTTCCTGCACCTGGGCCAATTCCCGATTTAGGGTTTCAACTTCTTGGCTCATTTTTTCAATAGGGGTCAGAGAATCATTCATTATTTTCCTCTCCAATTATTTTTTTTCGCACCAAATTAAGACCCAGTAAGACTTTTTCTGTATTCGATAAATTGCCAATCATCTTTTGTAAGGGCATAGGTAACTTTTTAATCAAAGTGGGAACAGCCACAATGTTGTCCGAAATAATAGCTTCTGTCTGTTGATAAATATCAATCACTTCTAACTCATAACGCCCTTGGAGATGTTCCTCACAAATCTTTTTGATGTTTTGCAACGCCGTCACCGATTGGAGCGTTGTACCTGAAATATAAAGACGTAGGATATAATACTCTTCCTGTGATTGGGACAGAGACTGTTCAAAAAGTTCTGTGATTGTTGGTTTAACATCTTCGGAGTCGTCAATCATAAAAATACTCGGTAAGTGGGAAACTCAGAGTCTTTAGACCTGAGAGGAAAACGACTCGGCGGTTTCAACCGCCTTGAATCCCCTTGCGGGGTAGAGGGGTATGGTTGCCCCTCTATGGAGATATGGTTGTCTCCGAGTCCCTTTCGGGTAATGTTAGCTTCGCCAAGGTTATAAGAGCTTTTTAGACCTGCAACACTGTCTCAGTGACTTTAAGACTGTTTAATTGCAGATGACAGAGCGGAAAACTAGCTTCGCATTCGCCGGTGTCGTGACTCAAATAACGTAGTCAGTTAAGACTTAGGCTGGTCAGAATAGCTTGTAATTTCTTACAAGCTCAGTGGCTTTAGCCCTGAGTTCCTGACTGTTAGTACCTCTATCTTGAGTTATTCTTCATCTACTAGACGAAGAATTTGCAGTCCTACCAGAACTTTTTCAGTATTTGATAAATCACCAATAATTTTTTTGATCGGTTCTGGCAATTGTCTAACCAGAGTCGGTAGAGCAACGATGCTATCTTCTATGGCGAGATGGGGTTGTTGACTTAAGTCAATAATTTCAATGGTATATTGACCGTGAAGATATTCCTCACATATCTTCTTCAAATTGGCAAAAGCAACCAGAGATTTAGGTGTTTGTCCCGCCACATATAACCGCATTTGCCAAAGCTGTGACACTGTTGTGTTAGTGGGCTGTGAGAAATTATCTGTTAAATGATTTGTCATGTTTTTTATCCTTAGAGAGAGGTTTTAGGGATTAAGATGACGTAATCTTCCCATAAAGGTTCGATTCTCCAGCAGGGCTTTTTCTTCCTCTTGTTCTTCTTCAAGCAGCAAATCTAACTCCGCATCTCGATTGATCAATTGCATTTGTAGAGCATTTATCTGAGCTTGTACGAGTTTTTTCTCTTGTTCATACTCCCGTTTTTTGAGTTCAAAATTCTGTCGGCGTTTTTTAGAGGCAGATTTTTCCTTTAGTTCTTGATTGAGTCTTTCCGTTCCTGTTAATACCTTGCCCTCTCCCAAGTAAACCTCGACCAACTTTACGCCTTCAGAGGTGATGATAAATTCCCGTACTTGATTTGAGTGCATCATACCACGAGATTTGAGGGCATAGAGAATCCGATTGCGCTCCCCATTCACCTTGAGCGTTTGGAGTTCTAACCAAGTATCCATCAGAGAGGAAACACCCATTTCTGTCTGTTCGTGGTCACTGTCAGTATCACCGGGCGTTAAATCTGTCAAAAAAATGGTGATTTGTTGGCTCTTTAAATAGTCAATCAAACGCATGAAAAAGCTTTTTGTTTGCATAAAGCTTCCACTCAAAATGAGATTACTCATCGGATCGATGATGATCGTGCTTGGTTGAAAATCTTTGACCCAGCGATGGATTTTAAACAAACGCATTTCTAAATTGTAGTTAGTGGGACGTACCGCATCAAATTGCAATAATCCCTGCTCTACATAGGGGGATAAATCAAGACCAATCGAGTTTAAATTGCGGAGAATTTGTTGGGGGGATTCTTCGGTGGCGAGATATAAACACCGTTCGCCTCTCAAACAGGTTGCTTGGGCAAAATGAGCGGCCAGCGTTGTTTTTCCCGTTCCAGCCCTGCCTGTGACGAGAATACTGCTACCCCGATAGTAGCCCTGCCCGCCCAACATTTCATCAAGCTGGGAAATGCCCGTTGAGATTCGCTCATCAGAAACCGCATGATCTAACTTTAAGGAAGTAATGGGTAAGACCGAAATGCCATTTTCTTCAATTAAAAAAGGATACTCATTGTTACTATGGCGAGAGCCGCGATACTTGACAACTTGAATGGTTCTTGTGGCGATGTCTTCCAAGGTTTTTTGATCTAATTTGATCACACAATCTGAAACATATTCTTCTAAACCTTGACGGGTTAAGGTGCGATCTCCTCGCTCCCCTGTGATCACGGCTGTCACACCTTGGTCTTTTAACCAATGAAATAAACGGCGTATTTCTGCTCGGACAATGTTGGCATTAGCTAAACCAGCAAACAAGACTTCTATTGTGTCTAAAAGCACCCGTTTAGCGCCAATTTTTTTGATCGCATAGCCGAGACGAAGGAATAGGGCTTCTAGGTCATATTCTCCTGTTTCCTCAATTTCGCTAGGTTCAATATAAACATGATCAATTAATATTTTACCTTCAGCAATTAACTGATTTAAATTCCACCCTAAAGAGGCGACGTTTTTGGCAATTTCTGACGCAGTTTCTTCAAAGGTGACTAAAACGCCTGGTTCTCCGTACCGGGTTGCTCCGCGCACGAGAAACTCCACACCAAATAAGGTCTTACCGCAACCAGCAGAACCACAGATTAAAGTTGGTCGGCCTTGGGGCAAGCCTCCATCGGTGATTTCATCGAGTCCCTGAATTCCCGTTGGGCATTTGGATAATTGTAACTCTTGAATTTTTTCCATAAAATATTAAAAATTCCTTTTTGATAGGAGTTACATAAGCGCACAACTATCCTACCTGTGACACTCTAGGAATGTGTGCTTTTGTGTTGATTACCTGTATATGCTCAACACTAGCACTTTTTCTCACTTTAGTACCCATAGCTTTTCGTTTCTTAATGAAATCGTAAGCAGGTGGCGGATTACATCGCGGCAATTGAGAGAAGGAATGCGATCGCAGTTATTTACCAACAATTGCTACAGCACCGCTTTGCAAAACGGGAATTTCAATTCGAAACTCTGTTCCTTGATCGGGTTGAGAGAAGCACTGGAGTAAGCCACCGTGCTTATCAACTACAATTTGATAGCTGATGGATAGCCCTAATCCAGTTCCTTTACCCGTTGGTTTTGTGGTGAAGAAGGGATTGAACACCTGTTGTCTAACTGTTTCCGTTATCCCAGGGCCATTGTCTTGAAATTGAATTACTACATTTTTTAAATAACCAGAATGAGTTTCCTTTGTGACTAGCTTAGTCCGAATAGTGATGCAACTGGGATTATTTTGGATGTCTTTTGGAGAACGCTGATTGTCGTAGTTTTCTAAAGCATCAATCGCATTTGCCAGAATATTCATAAAGACTTGGTTCAACTGTCCGGCATAGCACTCTACTCGCGGTAAGTCGCCGTACTCTTTGACAATTTCAATAGCAGGATGAGCCGGATTTGCCTTCAGTCGATTTTGCAAAATCATCAATGTGCTCTCAATTCCCTCGTGGATATCAACTGGCTTCTTTTCTGCCTCATCCAGCCGCGAGAAGTTTCGTAGCGATAGAACAATTTGACGAATGCGATCGGCTCCTACCTTCATTGAAGTCAGGATTTTGGGCAAATCTTCACTAATGTAGTCCAGATCGAACTCTTCAATTTTTTCCTGAATTTGGGTATTAGTTGGATAGGTTTGCTTGTAAAGCTGAATCAACTTTAGTAAATTTTGCGTGTAGTCAGCAGTATGGCTCAGGTTGCCATAGATAAAGTTGACTGGATTATTAATTTCGTGAGCAACACCAGCAACCAGTTGCCCCAAACCTGACATTTTCTCTGCCTGAATAAGCTGTGCCTGAGTTTGCTGCAAGGTTTTGAGTGCAACCTCAGCTTCCTCTTTTGCTTGCCTTAACGCAGCTTCGGCTTGCTTGCGTTCAGTAATATCCAGTACCAAGGATGCAACTCCAACAATATTTCCACCATCCCCTACTAAAGGCGTATTGAACCATTCGCAAATAATGGTTTTGCCGTTTTTTGTAAAATTTTCATTGACGCTGTAGCGTCCTCCAACCCATTACTCACAAGTTAAGCTAAAAACACTGTTGTCAATGAGTAATCTTACTCATTTTTTACCGAGATCCCAATTAAAATATGACTCCATTTGTTCATTCATTATTGAAAAAAAATTGTTCGGGACTTCTTTGAGTTCC
>NZ_JANMZH010000258.1:0-4823 GCF_031383065.1 Microcoleus sp. OTE_8_concoct_300
TGGTTTCGATGTTTTGGGGAATTTCAGATTGTTGGGAAAAGATTTGCAGCAGGTTGGTGAGGGTTGCGTCTAGGGTTGGGGAAAAGCCGAGGCTGCGATAGATGACGTAATCGAATTGGGTTTTGATGCGATCGATTAGGCTTAGGGAGAGGGTGGTTTTGCCGATGCCGCTGATTCCGAGGAGGGCGATGAGACGAGTGTGTTCCTGTGTTATCCAGTTTTCGAGGGTGGAGAGTTCAGAAGTGCGATCGAAAAACCTGAAGATTTCGGGTGCGTCGCCTAAGTCGATGTGGGGTTGAGTTGGGGTTTGTTGGGGGTTTTGGGGTTCTGTTGGACTTCTCGCCCTTTCTTGACAAACATTGAGGTTATTATTAACTGTTACATTCTCGCTTCCAATAGTTGGTGAAAAATTAGTATAAAATTTTGCCCTTTCTAGTATTGCTCTAACATTTACTTTACTAACTTCTTCGCCGAAGACATCTGATAGTATCTTCCATAATTCAGAAGCAGCAACCCTAACATACCCTTCACTACAATCGCGGTCTTGCGCTACTCTTGTTGCATATTTTCTACCTTGCAGCACTTCTTTTAAAATAGCTTCTTGCAGGTCGTCTAAGTGCTTGCCTGTTGTGGAAAAAACTTTTTCATCTGCAAATCTTAAGACTTCGTTAAGCTCCATAGAGCACGTCTGGGGTAATTTTTAGTTATTATAACTTATTTTTTATAACTTTTTAGATAACAAAATATAACATTTTCTAAAGTGAGTGGGGGGCGATGAGCCAAAGTGGTCATTGTATGATTTTGGGAGTAGAGGTTGGTTGCACTGAGGGCGATCGTGCTACATCCGGGCTTGTCAATATTTCTGGCATTTGCGAGTGTCTGGGGTCAGTCCCGACAGTTCCGAGGGCAAATACTTATATTTTGACACAGTTTGTAAAAAAGTGAGTGCTAAGTACACGGAGAAGTAAGATGCCAAGCAACTATGATGATGATGATGATTATGAAGAAAAACAAACTTACGGGGTGCGAAAACAAAATCGAGAATCCGCCAATAAAGATGTAGATAACGTAGTTAAGGATTTACACTTACAACCCGATGAAAGAGGTGAACTACATGATTTGCTAGGAGAGGATTATCTTGGCTACCACGAAATTCTTGATCGGGCTAAATCTCGGTTTGATCCCTATCATCTTAAATATAAAAATGGTGAAAAGCCTCGTTGGTAGCCAGTGACTCACTATAGCAAAACAAATGCTTTCTGAAATCTACAGTTAATAGCCTAAAGTAAGGAGAAAACGTCAAATGAGTTACCCAAGAGCGGCATCATATCAAGCTGACCCAGACGCTGATAATTATGTCTGTGGTAGTTGTGAGAGAACTCAAGATCCTCGCGAAGGCGAGCCATGTATCAAGTGTGGAAAACCTACTGTCACTTGGTTAAAATCTCAGGGCCAATCGTGGGATAAAGTCTTGAAGAAGTGGGAACGGTATCACGGTTAAGTACAGTTATATCATAAATGTGAGAGGACTGAAATCATGGCTAATGAGAAACCACCAAATCAACCAAAATCTAAGGAAGAAATGGAGAGAAAGTGTACCAACTGCGATGGTACAGGAAAGAAAAATTACCCAGGTGGAAAACACGAGGTTGATTGTCCTACCTGTCGCGGTAAAGGTTTTACTTTGTAAATGATCAGGGAGTTGCGATCGCTCTCTCGAATCTACTCTGCGGTAGCGCAAAGGATGGTCGAGGGTGCAGGGGGCGATGCTTCATCTCTCCGTTATACATAAAATATTTGTCGATAAGGATAGATAATGATGACATTAATTCTAATTGTAATTGTGATTGCCACTATTGCTTACTTTGTCTTAGTTAATAAAAATGAACATCAAACTCCTAGTCTTCCTAGTCGTAATGAAATAAGATACCCGACTATTGATGAAAGTCAACTGAATGACGATCTAAGTTCAGCAGTAGGAATAGATTATCGAAACCTGCGTAATTTTCTAGCAGTCAAAGATTTTAAATCCGCTGAAAAAGAAACTCAATCTCTTTTCTTAAAGTTTTTCTTTATAGACCGCGATCGACTTGATCCTGACCCTGAAAGACCAAAAAGTATTCCTTGTACAGATATATGTACTATAGACAGACTCTGGGTCAAATACAGCGAAGGACTTTTTGGTATTAGTGTTCAAAATGACATTTGGTCTGATATTTTTTGGAATTTTTACCTTGAAGAACAAAAATTTGCCATCCGAGAAAAAATTGAAAAGAGCGACAATGAACTTCGCCAAGCAGCTTCGCTCAATAGTTGGCCTAAATTTAATGATACGGTAGGATGGAAATCAGACAGAAACTATATTTATCAAGGTTTAGCACCAAAGGGTCATTTACCAGTCCTATATAGTCCTCACAGCATGAGGTGTTACTCTGCTATGACAGCCTTATTTGATCGATTTCGTAGATGTCTTGAGTAGAAAAAAAGATACCTAGGCTCCGCAAACAAATCCCCCAACCTAATCAAATGGATTCTATATAGCAATTTCTGCTCAAGAGCGAGGGAAATGCGATCGCCCTTATCTTCCAAAAGTACGATCGCCCATTTCTTCCAAAAGTACGATCGCCCTTATTTGTAAACATCTCCCCTAGAATTAATCGCAGTCACAACATATACTTGATTTTCCCTATCTTCTACAAAAACTATCCGATATTTACCCACTCGCAGCCTTAATTCAGGATCACCTTTAAGTTGCTTAATGTCAAGCTATATAATCACTTACTAAAGTATCTAAAACCTTAACAAGGCGTACTTAGTCATCCGGTTGCATTCGCGATAAATAGCGTTCTGCTGCTTTCAGGAGAATGTAGTCAGTCAATTTTTTTCTCCAAACAGCTTCAATTTGAGTTCTTGGGAGGATATCCCCCGATCGCGACCAGCTTGGTAATCTTGCCAAGCAGCCTCGCTCTCTGCTATTTCTTCTGCTGAAATTACTTCATCATCTTCGGCAACTTCTTCCCGTAACTGAATCATTTTTTTCAAGTCTTCTAATAACCGCAGTTGGTCTGCAAGCGTGAGGCTTTTAACTTGATTCAGTACCTTGCTATAAGTAAACATAGACTTGGTTGTAAGAGTTTTTGCTTGCTCTCTATTATATCTCCATTTAAAATTATGGGAAAAGCGATCGCCCTTTTATTCCCAAAGTTCGATCGCTCTTATACTATCTTGCACAATTTGTTAGCTGTTGCGAATTCACCTCAAAGGCGATCGCAAACTCCGCTTGCGGCAGCAATCTTTTGATAATCCGCAAGTGTTCCTCGGCGTCGTTTCGGCGGCGAAAACGCGCCACAGTCAGGCGTTGCAGGTTGGGCAGGTGGCGGTAAATCACCCACGGGTAAAGTTGTTGTTTGTAGTTCATCCTAGTTCTGCGATAGATTGCGGGCAAAATGAGACACTAGAAAGGCAGGGCTGATTTCCCGTACTCTGCCCTTTTGCTGTCTATATAGACATAGTGTCTGGACAAACTTGTTTTGTCAAGTAGTCTAGACACTATGTCATATTTTGTAATGATTAAGCGAAGACAACCTCAAGAAGAAGCTGGCGAATCACCGCTGAAAAAACTCAGAGATGAGTTAGGAATGTCCCAAGAAGAATTTGCTCGGCAAATTGGGACATCGGTACGCACTGTGAGTCGCTGGGAAGCCGGAGATAACGTGCCGACATTCACAATTGCCCAGATGAAAGCTTTGGCAAATTTTTTGCGATCGCGCGGGTTAACTCTTGATGACTTGCCCGATCGCTTTGGTCCGCCTGAGTGAGTATCCGATCGCCCTTTATGTTATCTTATAAGTATATACGCTTTGTATATACAGTTTGAGGCACTTTGAATATGACTATCTCGCGCAAACGACTTGAAGAATTAGAGAATATTCCAGAATCTGCGATCGATACGTCTGATATTCCTGAATTAGATGCGAGTTTCTGGGAAAAAGCCCAACTCGTGCAACCGCTCGCTAAACAAGCTATTTCTTTAAGAGTTGATAGCGATGTCTTAGATTGGTTTAAAAGCCAAGGAAAAGGTTATCAATCTCTAATGAATGCTGTGCTGCGCTCTTATGTTGAACATCACATCAAAAACAGTCAATAAATGTGCGCTGGCATTTTGTAGATTATAATAAGTGCATGAGGGACCCAACAACAGAACAGTTACGGAGTTTATATCGGCTGTGTCATCTACTTACCAACGTGATGTTCCACCCAATTCACATAGTGCGTTTAGATGAACGAACTCTCAATCTATTTATCTTGGCAGGACAAAACGAAGAAATTGAGCTGGAAATTCAACCAAATGGGAGTATTGAGCCATGAATAATGTCAATTATGCCGCAATGAGCGATCGCGAATTAAAGCGATACATTCTCACCCACAGAGACGATCGCGAAGGTTTCTATGCCTATATGGATCGGCGGCGTTCCCGCCCCCGCAAAGTTACTATAAAACTTGATGACCCAGCTTGGCAAGAGAAGATAATATCAGCTATTCGGGTGCAGTTAAAGTCTGCTAATTAATTAATTCAAAAGCTAAAGCTTATCAATGTTGAAATAGAATCACAGGCGATAGCCTTTATCTTCCCAAAGTACGATCGCCCTGATATTCCTCAAGTGCAATTAAACTTGACCAGGCAAATCCAACGCAATTAATAAAGCTTGATTCAGCAGAAGTATTGCTTCATCACTAAGCATTCCTCGTAAACTCAATAAACGAGATTTAGATAATACCCGTACTTGATCTGCCATAGCGATAGAATCGTTGGTTAATCCACC
>NZ_JANMZH010000261.1:0-6207 GCF_031383065.1 Microcoleus sp. OTE_8_concoct_300
TGGTTTCGATGTTTTGGGGAATTTCAGATTGTTGGGAAAAGATTTGCAGCAGGTTGGTGAGGGTTGCGTCTAGGGTTGGGGAAAAGCCGAGGCTGCGATAGATGACGTAATCGAATTGGGTTTTGATGCGATCGATTAGGCCCAGGGATAGGGTTGTTTTGCCGACGCCGCTGATTCCCAGGAGTGCGATGAGGCGAGTGTGTTCCTGTGTTATCCAGTTTTCGAGGGTGGAGAGTTCAGAAGTGCGATCGAAAAAGGTGAAGATTTCGGGTGAGTCGCCTAAGTCTATATGGAGTTGTTTAGGAGTTTCTTGGGGGTTTAGAGGTTCTGTTGGACTTCTCGCCCTTTCTTGACAAATGTTGAGGTTGTTAATCGCTACATAATCTCTACCTACTCTACCGATAGCTGATGAAAAGTTATCAAATTTCGCTTTTTCTAATATTGCTCTAAAATTTCTTTTAGTAATATCTTCTCCCAATCCCTCTGAGAATATTTGCCATAATTCCGAACCGATATCCCTGGTATGGCCTTCACTGGAATGAGTCGCTTCAGCAATTTCTGGGTATGTCCGACCTTGGAATGTCCCTTCAAGGATAGCTTTTTGCAGATAGTCTATATGTTCTCCCGTCTTGGCGAAGATTAGCTCGTCTGCGAGTTTTAATACTTCTGCGATTTCCATAGGTCTGTCGTGTGCGGGGATTTGTCGTATTATATCCGATATTTCCGACATTTCCGACAAGATTCCGACATTTCCGACAAGATTCCGACATTTGCGATCGGTTTGTCTGGGGAAAGTCCCGATGTTTCCAACTGACTGCGCTTAGGTTTGGTTATAAAATATACTTTAATGACTGTAACGTCTGCTGCACAAACGGGCGATTAGTGAATTATTGTAATAAACTTCTAAATTACTATGAATGATGAACTGGGCATTTTTTTTCTTCAAGCTCTTGAAAAAATGGTTGAAGAAGTTGGAAGAAAACGGCTGGTCTTCTTTGTAGCAGGTCGTACAGGATGGGGAAAATCTAGCACTGTAAACTCATTAGTTGGTAAAGTAGTATCTAAAGTTAGTGACTATGAGCCGGAAACAGCAGATGTTACTGGGTTTGAATTTGAGATGAATGGAGTGAAAGCTATCATTTTTGATACTCCTGGTTTGCGGGATGGAAAAGGAAATGATGAAACATATATAGAGCTAATGCGTTCAAAAGTAGAAAAACCTGATTCTATGTTATATGTTAGCAGACTAGACGAAACAAGACAAGAGGACGATCGGCAAGTAATCAAGATTATTTCAGCCGCACTGGGGGAGAGGGTTTGGGAATACACTGTGATCGTTTTCACTTTTGCCAATAATGTTAAACCTTCCCAATATCAAACAAAATTGGATGCTAAAACAAAAATTATTCGAGAATTAATAGCTGATCATATATCTGATAAGGAAGTAGCTGACCAGATTCCAGTAGTTGCAATAGATAATGACAGTGACACAACTCCTGATGGTAAAAAATGGCTGGGATATTTTGTTACAGCATTGGTAGAGAAAGTATCTAAGGAAGGTACTATTGCCCTACTATATATGTTAACTGATAGTGTAAGAAAAGGGCGAATCATTCTTAATAGAAAACAAAAAGCAATTATTAGAAGAAAATTTGTTAATGCAGTTCTTCAGTCAGCAGGAACACTTATGGGAATTGGAATTACTGTTGCCGGACTTATAAATGCTCCAATAATAGTAGGTTTTGCAGGCGGTGGAATAGTAGGAACTCTAATAGGAGCTTGGTTATCTAGGTATGATGATCGGGATGATGATGAGTAGAGCGATCGCCCTTTTCTTCCCAAAGTGCGATCGCCGTTATTTTCCCAAAGTGCGATCGCCCATCTCTTCCTCAAGTGCAATTAAACTTGACCAGGCAAATCCAAGGCAATTAATAAAGCTTGATTCAGCAGAAGTATTGCTTCATCACTAAGCATTCCTCGTAAACTCAATAAACGAGATTTAGATAATACCCGTACTTGATCTGCCATAGCGATAGAATCGTTGGTTAATCCACCGTCGGGAGCTTTAATTAATACCTGAGTGGGATAAACTCGTTTACCAGTTTGATAAGTAGTGCAGGGAATAGCCAAAACTACAGGGCTATATGTATTGATTGTAGCTCGACTAACGATGATAACAGGACGGGTTCCTCCTTGTTCAGAACCCTCAACAGGTTCAAGTCTAGCATCATAGACTTCTCCCCGGTTCATACAGGAGATTCTCCCAATTGCAGCGCTTCCCAACTCGCTACCGCAAACTCAGCCTCCATCTGTAGCACTTGAGCTTGATACTCTGGATCTTGTACCATTTCAATCAGTGCTGCATCAATTTCCGATCGTTTACCCTGAGTCTGGGTTGTTACCCGATCGCGCATCAAAGCTGACAATACTTCTAAAAGCTGCTGTTGCTCGTCAGGAGTAAGATTTTGAGCCTGACTCAGTACCTCGCTATAAGTAGACATAGGCTTTATGTTGAGATTTTTGGGCTGATTGTCATTATAGCAATTTAGGATCGAGGGAAGTGCGATCGCCCTTTTCTTCCTAAAGTGCGATCGCCCTTATTTTCCCAAAGTGCGATCCGGTTATGCTATATTATAAGTAGATACGTTTTGTATATACACAATCATGCAGTTTGAATGGGATGAAAATAAAAACGCCCAAAACCTCAAAAAACATGGCATTAGCTTTGAAGAAGCTCAAGAAATCTTTGACGGAATCGTTTTTAATGCCATTGATGAGCGTTTCGACTACGGAGAAATCCGAGAAATCAGTATTGGTGCCATACAAGGTGTCGTTATCGTTACCGTAGCGCATACTGAAAGAAATGGAGCTATCCGCATCATCTCTGCAAGAAAAGCCACTCGTCAAGAAAAAAATACCTACTATGACTATCTCGCGCAAACGACTTGAAGAATTAGAGAATATTCCAGAATCTGCGATCGATACCTCTGATATTCCTGAATTAGATGCGAATTTTTGGGCAAAAGCAAAACTCGTAACACCACTGACAAAACAAGCTATTTCTTTAAGAGTTGATAGCGATGTATTAGATTGGTTTAAAAGCCAAGGGAAAGGCTATCAATCTCTAATGAACGCTGTGCTGCGCTCTTATGTTGAACATCACGTAAAAAGCAGTGAATAAATAAATGTGCGATCGCCCTTATCTTCCCAAAGTACGATCGCCCGTCTTTATTAAGCCTCAAACGGGTTAATCACTGTGAACTCAGCAATCCACCGAAAATCCCCTACATTTCTTGTCACCAAAGTTCTGCCATATACCAAAGCTGTTGCCGCAATAATAGCATCCCCTAGTGTCATTCTCCTCATCTGTCGCAACAGCACTGCGCGATCGAGTACAGCGTTAGAAATTGGTAAAACCTCCACCACACCAAAGAATTATTCAAAGTACAATCTATTTTCTTCAGTCAGCCGATGATCACCCAAGACTTCAATATAACTTATTGCTGATACAACTATGTCATCTTCGCCAATAAACTGCCCCTAATCTGCGTGTTTTTTGGCTGGGAAGCGTAGATAATAATATTACTGTCTAGCAGCATTCATTATTCATCCCTACCTGGAAGTGGACGGTCTTGACGCAAATCTTGCTGCCATTCCACTGGATCGCTAATATCAGCAAAGACATTATTTGCTGCAATTTTTTCCAATATTTCAACTATTCTCTGACGGCGAAACTCCGCACTTAAAGTCGATGGCTCTTCTTGTAAAGTAACGTAAACTCTGACAGGGCGATCGCCTTGTCTTGGAACCTCATTAGCCCATTCTAAAAGGTTTCCCTTCAATATAGCCTCAAATATTCGCTGCATAGCTAATATCAACTATTATTTATTTTTATTTACTATTATAGCCCTTGGATTACTGGCTCGCCCTTTTCTTCCCTATCTTACTCATCCCATTCTGCTCTAAGTTGCAACTGTAATTCCAAAGCATCCACACGCTTAGGCAAAAAACCTCGCCATCTCTTTAAATTTTTCCTGGGCAATCTTTCACTGCTACCCTGAGTCTGGGTTGTTACCCGATCGCGCATCAATGCTGACAATACTTCTAACAGTTGCTGTTGCTCTTCAAGAGTGAGATTTTGAGCCTGACTCAGTACCTCGCTATAAGTAGACTTAGGCTTTATGTGGAAATTTTTTGGCTGATTGTCATTATAGCAATTTAGGATCGAAGGAAGTGCGATCGCCTTTTTTCTCCCCAAAGCGCGATCGCCCTTATCTTCCCCAAGTACGATCGCCCTGATATTCCCATCCAAAAATAATCGCTCAAATTCTCAAATTATCCAACACTAAAACCGTTAACCCCGGCAAAGAAGGCAACCGCGCATCATTTGTCAAGAAAAACGAAGCACCCTCATGGATAGCTGTAGCCATTTGAATAGAATCGGGCGATCGCAAATTGTAAGTTGCTCTAAGTTGAGCCGCTGTTTCAGCAATATCTGGAGTTAATTCAACAACAGTTAAACTTTCTTGATTGAGCAATATTTCACGATATTCTTGAGCCAATAAAGTGTTTCCCTGTCGCAGGGGATGAACTAGCACTTCTACCAGCGTTACTGTTGATGTCACCATCCTAAAATCACCGCGATCGAACGCTCTAAAGAAAACCCGCATCATCTCTAGATAGTTTGGATTTTGCTCCATAAAGTAAATCAAAGGCGCGGTGTCTAATCCCACGACTTTTCCCTGTAACTGAGCTATCCATTCCATGAATCTCGTTCCTGATTCACATATTCTTGAGCATCAATCCCATTCCAAATTTCCTCACCCAACCCTTCTAATTCTAAAATACTCCGCTTAGGTTTAGCCTGAACCCGGTGACGAACATATACTAATAATTCAGAGATGAGTCGCAGTTGCTCATCTGGTGCAAGTCTTAGAACCTGAGTCAGTACCGCGCTGTAAGTAGACATAGGCCTTATGTTGAGATTTTTGGGCAGACTGTTATTATAGCAATTTAGGATCGAAGGAAGTGCGATCGCCCTGAGCTTCCCCTGCATGGCAATTTAGTTGTGAGGAATATTGGCAGTAACTTTAATGTTATCACCTACGCTTCAACCCCAGCAGGCTGAGAAAAAAGCTCGAGAAAACCATCTGCAAACCAACAGTCAGGCAAGTGAGCGAGGGAATAACCACACGCAGAGTTTTAGAAGGGTCGAGAGAACCGAAAGCCGTTTCTCGGCAGATAGTTAATGACAAGAACGAGCCAACTATTCCGAGTAAAATCAGCGTGACTCCGACAATCAATCCTGTCTCTAGGGTGACATAGCCAAATATTTTGTTGAGTTTGGGGTCTTCGGGCAGGAGTTTCTCGGTGATGGCGAAAAGTTTGGTGAAAAAAGCGAAAGTTACTGCTTGAAAACCGATGATAATTGCGATCGCACCATAAAGCAGCGTGTGTACATCAAAGCTGATACTACCAATCTTTTGAGTACCGGGTAACAGCCAAACCACGATAATTAGACCCCAAATCATCAGCGCAGCACCCGGATACAAAAACAGCCACCGAGGACTGTAAAGCAGCAAAAATCGCAGGTGCCGCCAGCCATCTCGCCAAGTTCGCAAGTGCGGCGGGCGCCTGCGGCCGTCGGGAGAAAGTGCGGTTGGGATTTCAGTTATCCGCAGCTTGTATACAGAGGCTTTGACACCATTTCGCTAGCACATTCCATCCCCGTTGTTTGCAAGTCGAGTTTCAAAATTGACTCTCTCCTGAAACCCCGCAACCCGCAGTTAAAATCGCCGGCGGGACTTGAAAAGAATAGCTGCCCAATCCATGTCAGCGCCGGATTTCCCAAATATTTGTGCAGCGGCGGCATTGCACCCGGTTTGATGCCCCCCCAACCCTAGGGCTGTTTCATTCTCCGGTTCGATCGCTAAAAGTAAAAGCGATCGCTTGTCTGATAAAATCTTGAGCGATCGCTTAACAACAAATATATATGCTGGCTCTAATCTCCTGACTCAAAAAAGTCAATGACCCACGGCATAACTCACCGAAATTGACAGGGTGCATCCATTACTCACAAGTTAAGCTAAAAACACTGTTGTCAATGAGTAATCTTACTCATTTTTTACCGAGATCCCAATTAAAATATGACTCCATTTGTTCATTCATTATTGAAAAAAAATTGTTCGGGACTTCTTTGAGTTCCTG
>NZ_JANMZH010000266.1:0-2715 GCF_031383065.1 Microcoleus sp. OTE_8_concoct_300
CGATAAATTCGGTTTAGCAATTTCAAGGAAAGTGGATTGATATCTCGAAGTAAAAACATATAAAACCTCTTTGAACACAACTTAATATTTTTATTATATCATATTAGTTGTTTGTGTAATTAATTTTGTTTGACTACTTATCGAGACTAATGGCGAGAACAACACTTATCATGCCGGAGCTTATTTGGGGGATGGTTTGCACGAAGGAGCTATTACCTCTGCTTTGCGAGTCGCGAAATTAATCGGGTGAGCTCATATCAATTCCGGTTGCACGAGCGACATGATAGTCCCTTGGGAGTAGTCCGTGGGAAATGGGGGAATGTGGAATTATTGACCGAGAGTTGATCGTTCCCATGCAACCGGAAACGATATCAATTGTGATGCTACAAACTCTCGCAAATATCGGTAAATTTATTGCCGATGCAGCACTCTCGCAAAAGTCATGATGTTTGCATCAAAAGTTAAACTAATACGAGAGTCGCCGACTCGGATGCGAGATTAATTTTTGCTGCTGGCTAAGCTGCGACACAATTCCCCGCCGTTAAGTAGACATCATGGCTCACAGATGCGGGAATTGTTGATCCGCCTAACTGAGTACCCTCAAAGTTGGCTCCCATGAATGTGGCCCCGCTCAAGTCGGCTTCGCTCAAGTCTGCATAGTACAGCCTAGCCCAATCGAGGTTTGCCTGCACCAAAGAAACTCCCGCCAGATTTGCCCTGGTTAAATCTGCTCCCCTCAACTTAACGCCCCGCAACTGAGCTCCGCTGAGATTGGCAGCTAATAAGTTCGAGCCTTCCAAGTTTACCCCGTTGAGTTTGGCTTCGCTCAGGTTGACGCCGTTTAGATCCGTCCTGCTCAGGTCGATGCCATTGATGTAAGCTTTCCTGAGATTGATGCCTGTTAGTTGAGCGCCAAAAAGCCTTGCACCGCTGAGTTTTGCCCCTCCGCAGTTTGCCCAGTTGAGGTTTGCTCCCGTGAGGTTCGCACCCCGCAGGTTGATGAATTGCAGGTCGGCTGTACACAAATTGGCGTTCCAGAGGATAGCGCTCCGCAGGTTGCTACCTACGAGTTGGGCGCCACTCAACTTTGCCCTGGGCAGTTTTGCTTTGACGAGAAAAGCTCCGTTGAGATTAGCTTTCGTGAGATCTGCGTCGGCTAGTCTGGCTTGGCCCATTTTGGCAAAACTCAGATTTGCCCTGCAAAGGTTTGCGCCGTTGAGTTCTGCTTTGGTGAGATGCGCCCGACTCAGGTTAGCTCCCGACAGGTTAGCCCTCGAAAGGTTTATCCCAACCAAGATGGCTCCGCTGAGGTTTGCTCCGCTCAGGTTAGCGTCAGCAAAGTCTCTCTTTCCATTTTCGTAGTCTTTGAGCAGCTCGGTTACTTCCATAGTGGTCTGATTCCTAATAGGGGAAATTTATGTAGAAGTATGCACTCTTTATAAGTGTATTTTATATCTAACCGAGCAAATATGATCGCACTTTGAAGAAAGCTGGACATTAACTTTATATTTCTAAATATTCTTGGTGCTTTTTCAATAGTCCAGACAGTTTTTAGGTCGTAGTCTGAAACCCTTGATTTTCCCTTGAAAGCTTTTGTGCCTCGGCAAGGGTTGCGTGCTTTTATAGGAGCGCCCTGAACACCTTATTATAAGGTTGGCACTCAAAAACTCTCAAAAGTTTTGCATTCATAACTCTATATATTCATTAATGACTTTTGTATAATTACCTTTTTTACGTCTGTCGCGCCGTGATTCTAGATGATCCCTGTCTCGAGCTACATACAAAAATGCTACTGTGCTATAGCTACCACCTAAAAAGTTACTACTTTCGGGAGAGGTTTTTCCTCATCCATCCATAGTAAAATTAATAGGCTTGTGGCTAACTGTGGCGAACAGCTTCTTTAACTAAGACTGCAAATTTGTTCGTTGTGTTCGCGCCCGGTGTCGCGAAGGCTTGCATAGTCGTACCTCCATATTTTATCTACTCTCATTTTTCATTAAAATTAAATGTGGAACAACCGCCTAATCAGCGAGAATTATTCTCTGTTGTCTCGCTGCTGTTCTACGCCGATCGCACTTTTCAAGATTTCCTTGAGTCGATCGCGGTTAAAAGTAATTTCAGACATTGTACTTCTGAGGGATTTATCGATAGGCCTAAGGGTAGAGGCTATTGGTTCAAAACCTAGCGGATAATCTACTGCAGATTCTACAAAACTAACAGCGAGTAAGAGCTGTATACGATCGCCCTCTCTACTGGCCGTTAGGCAGATGTGTCAATCTATGTTATGCTGAGTCAAAATTGAGGAAGGATCATGTCAAAAGAAAGAAAAAGCAACAAAGAAGTCAAAAAGCCAAAGAAACAACCTGATGGTGTTGCTAAGCCGAAGGATGACAAAAAAAATTATGGTAGCACGGACGGCCGCAAGTAGAGATAGCTGCAACTCTCGGCATTGTGATTAATTTTGTTCAATTGTCATTACTATCGATTTTTAACAGCTTTAAATATCCTATTTTGGGATTATCCGAAAACAGGTTTATTATATCTAGGGAATATGCAGTGCTAAACCCAAAGTATAATAGACCTCTTGCGAAAGTGCGCTCGTTCTAGGTAAAATAAAAGAAATAATTAGCTCCCATAAGATGAATTACGAACAAGTACAAAAGTTAAACCCCGCCGACTTTAAACGGTACTGTGGACTACATCAAGAGACATTCA
>NZ_JANMZH010000267.1:0-1017 GCF_031383065.1 Microcoleus sp. OTE_8_concoct_300
GTTTAAAGTAAATTTTTCCTTCAATTTGAGTGCAAGTTTCAACCTTGACTCCAGGCAAGTCTAATAAATAGTCTAAATGAAAGCTCATTACTTTAACTGTATTGGTTGATCTATTTTACACCATAAACTCAGGAGAGCCGAATTGATGACATCTTCAAAATGCTGCGTCGGGTAAAATGCGCCTTCTTGATAGCCTCTAAACAAGGCAATCCAAGCATAGAAAGAAAGCTGATTTGGAGGCAGCAAAAAGTCCGGCCATTGCAGGGCTAATAGGGTTTGGGCGGCTTGCGGGAGTTGGAACTTGTCGAAAACGTCCTGAAGTGTACTATTGAGATGTTGGACGGCACAGAATACGTCACCGAAATTTTTGAGCAATTCAATTGGTTTGACGGGAGGAGCGAGTTTTCTGAGTCCTTCGCCGGTTTTCTCGACTTCGTTGACGAATTGGCGAATTCTCTCGCCCGCTTCGGGAAACAGCACCGACAATCTGCGGATCAGTTCCTCTGGTTCGGAGGGAATATCCAGCGCATACCCAGGCATTCTCATGTGGTCGTAGCCATTCGGATCGTACCGTTCAAAGGTGACATCTCGATCGAGACCGAGTTTTTTGAGAACTCGATTGACTGTATGTCCTTCGCCGCAGTCCCAAACGTAGTGGAATTGGGCATTAAAGGTGTATTTTTTGGCCATCGTAAAGGTGTGACCAAAGCCTCCGGGATGCTCGTGAGCTTCGAGGATGTGTACGGTTTTGCCGGAGTTTGCCATCAAAGCTCCGAAAACCAGTGCTGATAAACCACTGCCGACGATGAGGTAATCTGTTTTCATGGTAAATTTCCTCGATCGAGTGAATGGGGCGATCGTTGTCTATTTAAACTAACTAGACCTCTTGCGAAAGTGCGCTCGTTCTAGGTAAAATAAAAGAAATAATTAGCTCCCATAAGATGAATTACGAACAAGTACAAAAGTTAAACCCCGCCGACTTTAAACGGTACTGTGGACTACATCAAGAGACATTCA
>NZ_JANMZH010000276.1:0-15732 GCF_031383065.1 Microcoleus sp. OTE_8_concoct_300
ACCTCAAAACGCTTTAACTTTGGAAATACTCTCGGGGTAGATTGCAGCTGAGGCCCAACCAAGTAAAATCCGACCGACTTAGGAATGAGAATTAAATAACTTCCACAAGTTTGTGGGATGGGCGTCCCGCCCGTCCAAAAAGGACGGGCGGGACGCCCATCCCACAAACTTGTGGAAGTTATTTAATTCTCATTCCTAAGTCGGTCGGATTTTACTTGGTTGGGCCTCAGCTGCAATCTACCCCGAGAGTATTTCCAAAGTTAAAGCGTTTTGAGGTTAATAATCCGGATTCAACAGGAAACGGAGGTAAAACAGTAGTACGATGCGCTATGCTAAGCTAAGGTGCTACGCATATAAGTTTCTTGGTTTCGGCGACTGGGGAGGGGGAGAGGATTTGGCGAGCCGTTGACTTGTGACATTTTAAGATAAGATGCGACCTACTAATACACTTTACTACTTTTGCTACTAATAACAATTAAAAAGGATAAAAAATAGATGTCTAAACCAGTTATTTTGTGCGTTGACGACGAGAGAATGGTGTTAGACAGTCTCAGGACGCAGCTAGTATCAGCATTTGGGCATGCCTACATCTATGAAGGGGCTGAGGATGCTGAGGAGGCTTTAGATGTAATTAATGACCTCAACGAGGAGGGAATTAGCGTTATTTTGATTATTTCTGATTGGTTAATGCCCGGTATCAGGGGAGATCAATTGCTGATTCAAATTCACAAAAGCTACCCCAATGTTATTAAAATTATGCTGACAGGTCAAGCTGATGAAGTAGCAATTGAGCGAGCAAAAAAACAGGCTAACCTCCATTGTTGCTTATCTAAACCTTGGTTGGAATCCGATTTGCTAGAAACTATTAAATCGGGTTTATCTAAACTATGAGCCGACAGGTAATTATCTGTGTGGATGATGAGAGAATTGTACTCAGGAGCCTCAAAGCAGAACTGCAAGAGGCTCTTGGCAATGATTATACAATCGAAATTGCTGAAGGTGGAGAAGAGGCATTAGAGTTAATTGAAGAATTGCTAGAGGATGGGGATGAAGTTCTTTTAATTATTTCCGACCACATTATGCCTGATATGAAGGGAGATGAGCTGTTAAAACAGGCTCACCTAATTTTGCCTAAAAGTATAAAAATTATGCTGACAGGACAAGCAGATATTGGGGCTATCGCCAATGCTATCAACTCGGCAAACTTATATCGTTATATTACCAAACCTTGGCAAGCTGAAGATTTAAAATTGACGGTTAGAGAAGCGCTAAATAGTTATCTTCAAACTCAACAACTGGCACAACAAAACGCCAAACTCCAAGCAATGAATCAGGAGTTGGCAGAGTTAAACTGCGAGCAATCGGTACTGATTGCCAAACTCCATGAAAGCGAAAATCGCTTGACACAGTTTTTGGAAGCAATGCCGATTGGTGTAGGTGTGCTGGATGCGGACGGTCAACTTTACTACGTCAATCAGAAAGCAGAAGAGATATTGGGTAAAGGAGTGGTGCCGGATACGATTTCGGAGAAATTGTCAGAGGTTTATCAAGTCTATCAAGCAGGCACAAATCTAGAATATCCTGTCGAGAATTTGCCCATAGTGCGCGCGTTGAAGGGGGAAATTGCTACGGCTGACGATGCAGAAGTTCATCAAGGCGACAAGATTATTCCCCTCGAAATTTTCGCTACCCCAATCTACGATAAAAAAGGCAACATTGTTTATGCTATCAACACTTTTCAAGATATCACGGAACGCAAAGAAGCTGAGGCAGAGCGCCAAAAGTTCATTGAGGATCTCTTTGAGGTCAATTGCAATTTGGAAATTTCACTGGATGCAGAATTAGAAATTGCGGAGGCGACAAGTCGCTTTGTACCCAATGAGTTTTTAGCTTTTTTGGGATGTGACAGTATTGTTGATGTTAAATTGGGAGAAGCGGTAGAGTTGGAAATGTCGGTTTTGTTTTCTGACATCCGCGATTTCACTACTCTCTCGGAACAAATGACACCGACAGAAAATTTCAAATTTATAAATTCTTATTTGAGTCGCATGGAACCGCTGATTGTGGAAAATCAGGGGTTTATTGATAAATATATTGGCGATGCAATTATGGCTTTGTTTAGCGAGGGGGCGGATGATGCTGTGAAAGCGGGAATTGCCATGCTGCAAACTCTTGCTGAATACAATCGATCTCGCGTTTCTCTGGGTTATGTGCCAGTTGAGATTGGGGTGGGAATCAATACTGGTTCTTTGATTCTGGGTATAGTGGGCGGAAAAAGCCGGATGGACGGTACTGTGATTAGCGATGCGGTTAATTTGGCTTCTCGCATTGAAAGTTTGACGAAGAATTACGGGGTGTCGCTGTTAATTACTCAGCAGACTTTCGAGCGCTTGACAAATCCGGGTGATTATGCAATTCGGGTAATTGATAAAGTTCAGGTTAAGGGTAAGTCTGAATGGGTGACTGTTTATGAAGTTTTTGATGCGGATTTGGCGGAAGTTAAAGCGGGGAAGTTAGCGACTCTGCAACTATTTACTGAGGCTTTGTCTTTGTACAATATGAATAGTTTTAGGCAAGCGGCGGGACTTTTTGCGGATTGTTTGCGGCAAAATCCGGGGGATAAGGTGGCTCGAATTTATTTGGAAAGGTGTAATTAAGGAAGAAGGAAGTTCGGCAACAAATTCGCTTTCTGAGGATGTAATATCGATTCCGGTTGCACCAGAATCATTGTTGACTGTTGACTATTGACTGTTGACTGTTGACTGTTGACTAATGACTGTTGACTAATGACTGTTGACTGTAGAAGGAGGGGTCAAAAAAATGAAAATTGCGCGAATTATTTGTTGGCAGCTTGATTCGATTTTACGCCCGACTTCGGAGCGCGGATTTGATATGATTCCCATGCAACCGGAAACGATATAACGGATGTAAGGGATGGAAGTCGGATGGAGGTGGGAATAAGGAAGGAGGAAGAAGCAAGAAAAGCCAGGGTTTGAGCAATACAGAACTTACGCAAAATTTCTATATGTAGGGCTCCATGCACACGGCACCTTACCGCTTTAGTCCGAGCGAGTTTTATGAGGACTTTAGTCCTCCGTACAAACCGCGACTCGTTATTCCGATACGATCGCCCCGATCGCACTTTACGGTTGTTCGATCGGTATTTCTATGATAAACTCGGCTCCTTGGCCCGGTGCAGACACGCAGCTGATTTTGCCACCGTGTTCTTGGACAACTTTGTAGGAAATTGACAGGCCTAAACCTGTGCCTTTGTCGGCGGGTTTGGTGGTAAAAAAAGCCTGGAATAACTGTTGGGAAACTTCTTCTGGCATACCGGGGCCATTGTCAGCAATCCTAATTACAGCATTGGAGTTTTGGACTTCTGTCCTAATTTTAATCTTGCTGCGGTTAGCTTTGACTTCGGCAACTGAACGCCCTTCGTTGTATTCCTCGATCGCGTCGATCGCATTTCCGATCAAATTCATAAATACCTGATTGACTTTCCCGGCATAACACTCAACCAAAGGCAAATTTCCATAGTCCTTAATTACCGCAATTTCGGGATAGTTGCCTCTGGCTTTCAGACGGCTTTGCAGGATCAGCAGCGTTCCTTCAATCCCTTCGTGCAGGTTAACTGTGCTCATTTGAGAATCATCTTTGCGGGAGAAATTTCGGAGCGATCGCACGATTTCCCGAATGCGATCGGCCCCAACCTGCATCGAAGACATGGCTTTGGGCAAATCTTCTAGCAGAAACTCTAGTTCCATATCCTGAATTTTTTCTTGAATTGCTGCCGGCGGCTGCGGACAGTGCTTCTGGTACATATCGATCAAACTCAGCAAATCTTCCGTGTAGTGGCCGACGTGGACGAGATTACCGCAGACGCTGCTAACGGGATTGTTAATTTCGTGAGCAACACCAGCTATCATTTGACCTAGTGTAGACATTTTCTCAGTGTGAATCAATACCGCTTGAGTTTGCTGCAACTCGTGCAAAGTATTTTCGAGTTGAAGTTTTTGTTGGGTTAATTCTGTTTGCGATCGCACCAAAGCTTCTTCACTGCGTTTGAGCTCGGAAATATCAGTAATTAACCCTTCCAAAGCTATCAACTCTCCCGAGTCGGAAAACACCCCCAAACCTTGCTCCCAAACCCATTTTAATTCGCCGTTTTTAGAAGTAATTCGGTAATTTAGCTGATAGGGTCGATTTTCTTGCAAGGCAACTTGCACGGCATTCCACAAATTATCGCGATCGTCTGGGTGAGTCAATTCCGAGATAGAAACTTCCCGAGTGCCGATAAATTCTTCAGGAGAATAGCCGGCTAACTGATAGCAACCTTCGCTGACAAACTCCATACTGTGATCGGCATCGTTGCGAAAACGGTAGGCCATCCCCGGCAAATTGCTCATCAGCGTCGCCAAAGCCCGCTGGCTTTCCCGTAGGGCTTCTTCGGCGTGTTTGCGATCGGTAATATCCGTCATCACCCCCAGCATACAGAGTTCGCCGTCCAAATTAATCAATTCGGCTGACAGCAAACACACCACCACCGAGCCCGACTTCATCCGAAACTTACATTCCTGATTGCGAACAACACCTTCTTGGTGCAAACTTTGCCTAAATTTAAGTCTGTCTTGAGACCTTACCCAAATATTCAACCCCGGTACTGTATTGCCGATCGTTTCTTCTAAAGCGTAACCAGTCATCGACAGAAAACTATCATTAACTTCAATAAAACGGCCCTCAGCAAAAGTAGTAATAATCATCGGGTCTGGGCTCGAGCGAAAAGCCTTAGAAAACTTTTCTTCCGATAAACTCAACTTTTTAATAGCCTCTTCCAACTGACTTGTCCGCTCTTTAACCCGGCATTCCAATATCTCATTAGCCTGCTTCAGGGCCTCCTCAGCCTCCACCCGATAAGTGATATCGCGCACGACGGCTTGCAGCCCCATTTTGCCGCCGATATCCATAGAAGTTAGCAGCACTTCCGCCGGAAACTCGGAACCATCCAAACGGCATTGCAGCCAGTCAAAACGGCAATTTCCCGAGCGCACAGCCGTATTAATTCGCTCTTGAAAAAGACTCATAGAATCTTGTCCGTCCGGCTGCAACGGCGGGCTGAATTCCGAAGGATGCTTGCCGCAAAACTCCGATTGAGTCCTGCATCCAAATAACTCTAAAGTTGCTGGATTGCAATCCAAAAAACCCTGTTCATCTAGCAGCATAACCGCATCGCTAGTCGATTCGTACAAAGTGCGAAACTTTTTTTCCGACGCCTGCAAAGAAGCAATCAACTGCATCTTTTCCTCGGCCGCCCGCTTTGGCTCGGTAATATCTTGCATTACTTGAGAAAAGCCCTGCAACTCTCCGCTTTCATCGCGTAAAGGAGTAACAATAATATTCGCCCAAAATCGCGAGCCGTCTTTGCGAAGCCGCCAGCCTTCATTTTCGTATCGACCTTCTGCCACCGCCATGAGTATTTTTTCTTGGGGCTTGCCGATTTCAATATCTTCTTTGGTGAAAAAACATTCCGACTTCTTGCCGACTATTTCATGAGCTGTGTATCCCAAGATGCGTTCTGCACCAGAATTCCAGCTAGCTACATACCCATCAGGATCTAACATAAATATAGCGTAATCCTTAACGCCTTCAATTATTAAGCGCAGGCGTTCTTCGCTTTCTCGCAGTCCTGATTCTGCCTGCTTGCGCTGGGTGATATCTTCAACAAAACCTTCATAGTAGAGCAATTTTCCGGCTTCATCGCAGACAGCCCGCGCATTTTCAGCGATCCAAATTATTGTTCCGTCTCGGCGATAAATCTGCGACTCAAAATCCGATACAATGCCCTGTTCTTGCAAAGCAGAAACAAACTGATCGCGCCGCTCGGGGTTGACGTAAAGCTGATGGCTGATATCAGTCAGAATGCCCATCAATTCTTCGACGGAATTATATCCGTAGATGCGAGCCAAAGCTGGGTTAGCGCTGATGTAGCGACCGTCTTGGCTTGTTTGAAAAATGCCCGACACAGCATTTTCAAACATACTATAATATTTTGCTTCCATTTGATACAGTGCCTCCGCGACATTCAGGCATTCGATCACTTTATTTTCTAATTGTTGATTTCCCACTTTTGAATACCCTGCTCTTGTGTTTGAGTTGAATATTTTTTGTCTACCGCCTGTTATATTTGAGGCGTTAATTAGGCTCAAAGGTTCTGTATCGCAGCCGGACATGACTGTGTTTATTCATCTGCCCTACTGGGCTGTTAGTTGTTAGTTGTTGCTGATGAAAGTTTACTTAATCCGGTCTGTCTTTCTTTGAGGCTTGACTGGCTGTCATGATCACATTGGCAAATCGAACGGCCTGCGGTGCAGGTGTTCGAGCAAAACCCGCTCTTTGAAATCTCCCTGAAATATATTACCAGTTGAAGACCGTGAAATAAGTTAGTGTCAAGGCTGTTGTTACAATAATAAAAGGTAGCAACTTCTACAACAGCAAGACTCTATTTTTAGGCTTTGGGTGAGAGTGCGATCGACTCTTACCCTCCTGAGGCAACTAACCCACATCCATGAGGGAAACGCTGACTGTCGGTGCTGTCAGTCGATTTGAGATTTGAAATTTTAGATTAAAGAATTGACTCCACAGATGAATCTGGGACTCTCCTAAGATCTAAAATTTTTGGGTCTGCACAACTCTTGTCGGAAACTTTTATCGGTCTTTGGGTGCTCGGAGTTACTGTTAAGTATTATTGCTGATAGACAATACAGCAGACTGCTTGCACTTGTAAGTAAGATCAGGGGTTTCTATGTAAAGTTGGCACAACAAGAGGATAATTGTTGTATCAAAAAATTCATATTATGCTGCTGCGGGCGGACAAATTCTGTAGCGGTGCTGGCATTTGGGCAAAAATCTGGGTCCGGCGCGCTCTCATTTGGTCGGCAAGTCTGGTAAAATCCCGATCGATTCTCGGTTTGGCCTCAAAGCTCGATCGGGCTAAATTTGACTAGAACTAATAAGTCAGGAACCTCAGCTATCAGCCATGAGGCTTGTAAGAGATTCTTGCGAGCCGTCCTGACCGGCCGTATACTTTCGAGGTCTACGTTTTTTGAGTCACGACACCCGCTTGATGCGAAGCTAGTCAAGAGCCCTGTCATTTGCAGTTAAACAGTTTTAAGGTCACGCTCAACAGTGCTGCAAGTTTAACAAGCTCTCAAAACAAAGGCGAAGTACAGACGACCTGGCAGGTCGTCTCTTCTACCCCGTAAGGGAATTTTGGAGAAGACCACATCTCCACGGAGGGGCAACCATACCCCTCCACCCCAATCCAACGTAAAGCCGTCCTAAAAGGACGGGGTTTCAAACCCATAGTTCTGATGACAGATTCTCCTCTACTAGCAACGCCAGAGTTATCTCCTGCTTCAACCCCGACGGCGGATTCTCCTCTGTGGCCGGCCCTGCTGGAACAACTGTTAGACAGACAATCTCTCTCACGCGCCCAAGCAGCCGACTTGATGCAGGGATGGCTAGCAGAAGCTATTCCCCCCGTCCTCTCAGGAGCAATTTTAGCGGCCATCCAAGCCAAAGGCATCTCTGCCCAAGAATTGGCAGGAATGGCTCAGGTATTGCATTCTCAGTCCCAAGCAGGCGAGTCAAAGAGCGTTTTCAATCCCAAATCCTCACTCTCCAATCTCAAATTAATTGATACTTGCGGCACCGGCGGCGACGGCGCTTCCACGTTTAACATTTCCACTGCTGTAGCTTTTGTGGCCGCCGCGGGCAAAGTTCGAGTCGCGAAACACGGAAATCGATCGGCATCGAGCAAAGTGGGCTCTGCTGACGTGTTGGAAGCACTCGGAGTCAACCTCAACGCCGATGCCGCGAAGGTGAGATCTGCGGTAGACTCCGTGGGTATCACCTTTTTATTTGCTCCCGGCTGGCATCCAGCACTTAAGGCTGTAGCGTCGCTCCGGCGCACTTTGAAGGTGCGGACTGTTTTTAACCTTTTAGGCCCCCTCGTCAATCCTCTGCGCCCTACAGGGCAGGTAATTGGGGTGTTCGATCCCAGTCTGGTATCAACTATGGCGCAAGCTTTGGGCGAGTTGGGGACTGAGTTAGCTGTAGTCCTTCACGGCAGAGAAAAATTGGACGAGGCGGGTTTGGGAGATGTGACGGATTTGGCGGTTTTGTCGGATGGCAATGTGGAACTCACTACTTTAGACCCGGAAAAGGTAGGATTGACACCAAGTGCGATCGGCTCGTTAAAAGGCGGAAATGTTGAGGAAAATGCCGAGATTTTGCGGAACGTTTTGCAAGGCAAAGGTACGACAGCACAAATGGATGTTGTAGCTTTGAATGCGTCTTTGGCTTTTCAGGTGGGAGGCGCAATTCCTATGGGTTCTCACGCAGCAGGAGTTTCTCTGGCTAAGGACATTTTATTGAGCGGCGAATCTTGGTTGAAGTTGCAACAGTTAGTTGAATTTTTGAGATAAAGTCATTGGTCATTAGTCATTAGTCATTGGTCATTGGTCATTGGTCATTGGTCATTGGTCATTATTGACAATTTGATTAAAACGGATTGGTAGAGTTTGATAATTTAATCCTAATGATTCTATAGCGGTTCTCGGAAAGATGAGGTATTCACGAATTAATTAACAATTCCCCAATCCCCCAATCTAAAATCTAAAATCTAAAATCTAAAATCTCAACTTGTACCTCATCTATCTGAGAAAGGCTATAGGATGACCTGGGAATCTTCTGCCGCCATAAACTGCTGAGGATGATTTATGGGTGCTGGATAATATTTGAGATAAAAATCATGAATCTCATGATAAAAAGAGTCTTTAGATAGTTGATAAATCAAAAATTTACCATCAGGACTGAGTAATTTTAAACAAGACTTGAATACAGAACCCATTTTACAGCATATTCGAGGTTCATGAAGTACAGTAGCAGCTATATTGTGTGGTGTTAATCCTCCGGGTGCGTCGCTCTTCGATCTTGGATATAACTTCCCGATTTACGGGTGGCGACGCACCTTACACGGGCAATCGCAAGATTGTGTGTATCACATATACTATGGAATATGCTGTATATTTGGGCTTAAGTTGTCGGGAGAACAGCAGGCGATTTAGCATTACTGAGGCGAGTGAAGTACAGATATCCGGTCTGGTTACGGCTGTGCTGTATTTCACCCGATTTTAAACCGCGATCGCAGCATCTGATTTAGAAAACAGTTGCTCAAAATTAACAACTCGATATTAAGGCTCAATTGTTGGTTGCTTGCTGGCTCCGTTTGTATTTTTCCGGCTCAGTTCTAAGTTCCACATGAAGGAAATCAATTCCCTCTTTTTCTAGTAATTCTAGTATCGCTAGATTTAAGTTTTTCTCAGCATCAAAGTAGAAATTATCATCATTAACGAATGCCATAATTTCAATAACACGGGCATTTTTTTCTATTTGTTTAAAACGCACCGTACAGGATGGAGACAAGCCCTCAATAGACTTCGGTAATTCTTGGAGACAATCACAAATTTGGGCAGTTTGTCGTGCCGAAATGCCGTCAATTTTGAGAGTTAAAACTAAGCCCCATTTTAATTCTTTACCTGGATTTTGTGACCAATTTTCAACAATTCCAGAAATCATTTTGGAATTAGGCATTTTAACGATAGAACCCCACTTAGTTATATGCAGAGTTGTGGTTCTGAATCCGATACTTAATATCTGCACAAAACCATCTACTCCTGATATTCCCACCCAGTCACCTTCTCGATAGAGCTTATCGGAGTAAATAATTAATGTACAAAACCAATCATAAACAATATCCTTCAACAGCAAACCAAAACTGATACCAGCACCGCCTAAGATACCAACCAATGCAGCGGCAGATTGCCCTAAAAATATCTCACTTATCTTGAGCGTCAATACAATAATTGCTGCGGATTGAAAAATCTTTGGCATTAAAGGTCTTAGCAATTCATCAAGCTCTGTTTCGGTGTGCAGCACTATGTTTGCTATTACCTGACCCAAAATAGAAGAGCCTCGGTAAACAACATAAGCAACTATAAAAATGACTATATAGTTGAGCGTAGTGCCGATTGTTTGGTTGAGTTGAGAACCTAAGTTATCTGCCAGAATTTCTTTACTCATCCAAAATCCACCAATCAACATCAGCCAACTTAAAGCCGGCTTAATAATTGCAATCAACTCATCATCAAGTGTAGTTTTGGTTTTGCTGGTCAAACCCTCAATGCTTTTAATAATGACTGCAACAAAAAATCTCCTTAATGTCTGTGTCAAGGTCAGGATAATGAGAACAGCAACGATTTTAGCGATCGGTATGCCGGAGTAATTGATATTTTTTAGCGTATTCCAAACTGCTTCCATAGGTTAACCAACGGGTAATTGAATTTTTCTACTTGACCAAGAAACTATTGCGAAAACCAGCCAGAGGAGGGAGAAATGCCATCCTCTGGCTGGTTGGGCAGGACTCCTCACTTAGCCACCTCGATCGCCATTGGGCAGATCGCGCTCTAGGGCGTGTCATTAATTAGGTAGGTTGACAAAACAGAATTAACGTGTATTGAGTAGCACTCAGAGGGTTAAGCCAGCCAAATGACTGATGCTGCCAGCTAAATCCCACCCAGCTCCCACACTCCTGTCTTCGACCAGCGGCTAAAACGAGTGTGAATGACCCGAAAATCTCCAAAGCGTTCGGGGAGGTCTCTCCAGGGAATTCCAGCTCGAAAGCGATACAGTACCGCTTCGACGAATAAACGGTTATCAGCCAGCCGTGACCCCAACTGTGTCGGGGCGACCGGGGAGCAGGTGTTCGATACGTTCCCATTGGTCATCACGTAGAGCGTAGCGCCGTGTCATCGGGTTTTCCTGAAGCTTGAGTGAGCGATCCGAACGCTATTCACATTCCCCAGCTTTTGTCAACTATTTTAATTGATGACACACCCTAGGTGTCGGTGGGTTCGGTGGAGAGTCCACTCCGGCTTGAGTCCGTCTTCTGGGGTGACCGATTGAAGGCAGTCGGCATGGTTCCCAGAAGGCTACGAACCCGTCGTATCGACAGGACTCCCGGATGATACTGGGAGAAATTTTACTACAAATTTTATGGATTAAGAGAATTTAACTTATGCCCTGACTGTCAATTTTTAGGAATCCCCAACTGGATAAGCTGCTGTGCATCTAATTTGACCGTCAATTTTTCTACAATTCTTGTGGGACGGGCAGGAGAGCCCGTCTCTGTATTCAATTTAGATGCGTACCAGCTTAATGCGATCGTGACAGAGATTTTTGGGTGTTTTTACTCACTAGGCTCTCGACTGATTCAATTTGACTCGCTTAATTCCTGTATGTGCCAGTTTGGGGGTGCGGAATGTGGGTTTTAAGAGCGCGATCGAAATTCAATCACATCTCGCTTAATAGTTATGTCTTTATGGCCAAAAAAGTCCTGTCCTAGCAGTCCGATATCTAGCGACGGCGAGATGGCCACAACTAGATTGTTAATCGCCAGACCACCTGCTTCCATAGAAGTCACGCGACCGACGGGAAAAGTAGCGACTCCGTTCGGAGTTAGTGCTTCCACAGTTCCCTGCTCAACAACGCCCAAGGCTTTAGCCATTGCTGGTGTAATTACTGTGCCACTAGCTCCCGAATCTAGCATCATCTCGAACTTTTGTTTGCCGTTAAATGTGACTTCTATGACCGGGATATTAGCCTTTCTGCGTGTAATTTTTGCCTGAAACACTCCCGACTTGGCCGAAGTGGCGGGAGTCGCTCCTTCGGGGAGAAAACCGCAGACTGATTGGCTGAGGTTGAGGGTTTTGCCTGACGAATTGCGCATGAAGCATCCCTCAATTTCTTGAGCCACTGATCGCGAGGAGTTGGCAACAGTCCCTACTACAATTGAACTGCTCAGAGAAATAACTGTTGTTAAAACCAGTAACGGTTGGCTCGGTTTTTGAGGGTTCAGTAGATGCTGGTATAAGTTTGAGAGTAAAGGCAAGGGAGTTTTGCTAGCCATAGTTTGGTTAAACGCTTTAGGTCGATCGTAACAGCGAGAACTGCCTTTTGGTATAGATTTAGACTTTGGGCCCGCCCTCATCCGCTGCTGGCAGATAAATTGCTGGCGCGGGGGGAGATGGAGAGAGTAGGAGATGCCGAGAGTGAGGAGTGGGAGAATTTGCACTTGTTATTGCTTTTTGATTACCTGTTACATAAGTGCCTCGGGCATAAGTGCATAAGTGCCTTCAAGCAGGCGAACCCTTGCACAAATTAAAATAATATCTGTATATTGCCGACTAGCATCAAATCCCAGGCAGTGGTAAGAATTAAACCAAACGAAAGTAATTAAGGATGCCATGTCACTTTCAACTGCACAACCAGCTCTCCTAGTCCTGGCTGACGGTACTGCTTACCGCGGCTGGTCCTTTGGCGCTAACGCTACCGTCGTCGGGGAGGTAGTATTCAATACCGGAATGACGGGCTACCAAGAAGTCTTGACAGATCCCAGCTATTGCGGCCAAATTGTAACTTTTACTTATCCAGAATTGGGCAATACTGGGGTAAATCTCGAAGACGAAGAATCCTCGCGCCCGCAAATTCGGGGTGCGATCGCCCGGAACGTATGCAGCCGCCCCAGCAACTGGCGCTGTTCGCAATCTCTGCAAGACTACCTCAAACAGTACGATATCCCCGGAATTTACGGCATCGACACCCGGGCCCTCACTCGCAAAATTCGCACGGTGGGAGCGATCAACGGCGGCATTTCGACCTTGATTCTAGACCAGGCGGAACTTTTGGAGCAAGTGCAAGATGCCCCCAGCATGGACGGGCTGAATCTGGTGCAGGAAGTCACTACCCGCAAGGTTTACGAGTGGTCTGAAGCTACGGACACGGTTTGGGAGTTCAGTCCTACAGTCAAACCTGAAGAAGGCGAAATGTGGACGGTGGTGGCGCTAGACTTTGGGATCAAGCGCAATATCCTGCGGCGCCTGGCGAGTTACGGGTGTCGGGTCATCGTTGTACCGGCTGACACGTCGCCAGAGGAAATCCTCAAATACAACCCGGACGGCATTTTTCTGTCCAACGGCCCGGGAGATCCGTCGGCGGTAACGGAAGGGATCGCGACTGCGAAAGCTTTGTTAAAGTCGGACAAACCGGTATTCGGCATCTGCATGGGACACCAGATTTTGGGACTTTCCTTGGGTGCAGAAACTTTTAAACTTAAGTTCGGCCACCGGGGATTGAATCATCCAGCGGGTTTAACTCAGCAAGTAGAAATTACTAGCCAAAATCATGGTTTTGCGATCGACCCCGATTCCCTAGTCCCGGAAGTAGAAATTACTCATCTCAATTTGAACGATCGCACCGTAGCCGGATTGAAGCACAAAACCCTGCCACTGTTCTCAGTCCAGTACCACCCAGAAGCCAGTCCCGGCCCGCATGATGCTGACTATTTGTTCGATCGATTCGTGCAGTCAATGCGAGACAATCAGAAAGTAGTCAGCAGTAAGTAGTCATACGTCAGCAGTCATTAGTCAGTAGTCATCAGAGGCTGTTTTTGTCGATCGCTTCTGACTAATGACTAATGACTAATGACTAATAACTAAAAAACTGTAGACAAAAGACCAAAAAACTCCTATAATGAAGCCTCGACTTTAAGCCATATCTAGCTAGGAGGGTGTCATTCCTGAGTCATTGACCCTGACCGTTAGCCTCAGAGGCACTCGCGAAGTCAAGAATAACTATCAGTTATTTCGCCTGACTGGCCTGCTGGACGCTTTTTCTGAGGCAACTTTTCGGAAGGTACTGAGCAAATGTATTGACGAGGGCCCACAAAACGTAATTTTGGACTTGTCTCAGATAGACTTTGTGGACAGTTCAGGTTTGGGTGCACTTGTGCAACTTGTCAAAAAAGCCCAAACCTTGGAGGGGACATTGCAAATTGTCTCAAATCCCCGCGTAACTCAGACTGTTAAACTGGTTCGCTTAGAGAAGTTTTTGTCTTTGCAGCCTTCGGTTGATGAGGCGGTAAAAAACGTCAAGGATGCTTGACGCCAAAGTGGATTAAATTAGCTATCCGGTTCTCAACGCTGGATAGCAAATTTTTATGGTTGTGCTGGTAAAAAAATAGCTATTTTCCCAGAAGCGGCGACAAGTATTGCCCCTATTTCCCCCGATGCTTTGATCGGATGGTGGATGGGGAGTAAAATATGTGTGGCAAAAACGCGGAAAAATGGTATAAGAAGTAGAGCATCCTTCTGGAGTGTAAAAAGGCTTTTTTAGGAGTGCGATCGTCGCGCAGAGCTTGGCCTATATATCTCGCTTCGTGTTCTGAGAGCGAAGACTCCTGTGAAAGCTATAATTGCTGAAGTGACGAAAGACGGAATAAGTAAGTGACTAGAAAAACCAAGCTGTGCGGAAGTTTTATTTAAAAAAGTATGTTGCCGACCGCAGATGACGGACTCAAACTGAGTCTGACGGATATCAGTTTAAATCGAGTGCATCCTGCGAGGGCTACACCAGCAGAAATAGAAAGAATTTCGCCCGCAGCCTGGGCATATTTGGGAGATGCAGTATACGAACTCTACATTCGGAGTTGGTATTTAATGCCGCCCAGAAGATTGCAAGCTTATCATGAATTGGTGGTGGGGCAAGTACGAGCCGAAACTCAAGCGCGTCACTTACGATCGATCTCTCCTTACTTGAACAGTACAGAATTAGCAATTGTCAAGCGTGGCCGCAATGCCGCAGCGGGCCGTTCCAAGCGAGCAGATCCAGAGATATACCAACAAGCCAGCAGCTTAGAAACTTTGATCGGATATTTGTACCTCACTGATCCCGAAAGATTGACCGAGATTCTGGCACTTTTAGAACTTGAGACTTAAAGGATTTAGCAGTTAAGAGTTGGGAATGAGGAGGGATTAATTAACAACCCTTGCACGGCAGCTAACTTAAAACAGCAAAAATCTCGATCAGCAAAACAGGATTTATCAGTTATTAACTAGCAATTTGAACATAGCAAAATCCTTGCTCCCTCCCTAGACTATCTAAAATCTCAAAGCTCAAAGATAGCTCCCTCAATCAAGAATCTCACATCTACAATCTACAATCGATTAGCCTTCAGCCAAAACGTTTTGACCACAAGAAACCCATGAGAAAATTTACCAGACCAAACTCCTCGCGATCGAATTCCGACAGCAAGCCATTCAAAAGCGAAGGCCGCCGTCAGGACTCACAACCGTCCTCTGCCCGCTTTGAGCGCAAGCCCCGTCCCGACACTCGGGGAGTAGACGCGCCTCAAAAGCGATCGACCTTCGCCCCCCAATCCCGAGAAATGCCAGTGCGAGCAATTTTCAAAGGTCGAGTCGATGGCGACACCCAACCGCACATTCGCAGAAATAATCATTTCAAAGACAGAGACAGCAGCCCGCAGGAATCCCGGGGCAATTATTACCAAGACAGAGACAGAGACAGCAGCCCGCAGGAATCCCGGGGCAATTATTACCAAGACAGAGACAGAGACAGCAGCCCGCAGGAATCCCGGGGCAATAATTTCAGAGACAGAGACAGCAGCCCGCAGCCGGCCCGCAATAATTTCAGAGACAGAGACAGCAGCCCGCAGCCGGCCCGCAATAATTTCAGAGACAGAGACAGCAGCCCGCAGCCGGCCCGCAATAATTTCAGAGACAGAGACAGCAGCCCGCAGGACTCCCGCGCAAATTA
>NZ_JANMZH010000303.1:0-1065 GCF_031383065.1 Microcoleus sp. OTE_8_concoct_300
ACGATGACATCGCCGAGGGTGTGCTTGCCATCAACGAACTCAACCGACTGCGAAAAATGGAGCTGAGTGAGGAAATGGCACCGCCACCAGCCCAATCCGAGGGAGATCCCAAAGACTACCTGAAGAAGTGGAACCGCGTCATCGTCTCGGATGCTTCAGAGAAAATTGATGGTGCAATGATGCCAGTGGCATATTGGTATGAAGACTTTATGCCAAAGTTGCTGACTGCCTTCAGCGTCTGTACCGCAGCAGAAATCCCCTTGAACACGGTGGCTGACGAAGCGGCTTTAAACCAGTGGTACGAAGCCACTAAAACGTCAGGGGAATTTGGGCGCTATGGGGCGGATGTTGCAGAAAGCTTTCTCAAATGCGCTCCAAAACAGCAACTGATGCTTCAACAAGCATGGCGCTTGACGCACAACTATCTAAATGGCGTACAGAAACGGCGCGAACGCATGGAGTTTGGGCGCGAGTCTGGCGAACTTTCGCAATATGTGTCGTTTATCGATGTGTATATCGATCGCAGTGAAATAAAGAATTCACAAATGCGCGTCAGCTTCCCTTACTATATTGGCCCTGCGGTGTGGCGTTTCTTCCACACTACGGCTGAAATCGTCTCTACGAAGACCCCCAAACAGCAAAAAACTCTGGTGGCAATTTTCAAGGACTTCTTCAAGCTGTTTGCCACTATGTATCCCTGCCCCTACTGCCGCCACCACCTCAACGCCTATGTCGTGCAGAATAAAGAGGTGGAAATGTACCCTGTGGAGTACCTTGTGCTTGGGCGCGACCCGCTTCTGAATAACTTTGAGGTATCAATGGAGGCAAAGCTGTCCACGGTAGTAGATGGCCCTTCCCTGCGCTTATTCTTCTGGAAGTTGCACAACACTGTCTCTTCGTCAATTGCTCGATCGGAGGAGTGGTATCACAAGGATGAGAAAGCATTCTATACCACTCGTTATTGGCCCAGCATTGACTCTGAGCTAGCACGAGCCAAAGCCCTCAAACACATTAGCATTGCGACCGATCGAATGTACCGGCTCTACGGTATGCTCAAGCCATCGG
>NZ_JANMZH010000305.1:0-1634 GCF_031383065.1 Microcoleus sp. OTE_8_concoct_300
TTGCTCTGGTATATTCTTGCAGCTTTCTTTGTTTCTCTGGATTCATAATTTTGCGATAGTGGTAAACATATTTAATTATGGACTAATGAGGGGTAGGGTATGTCTGAGTATTTGTACTCATCGCATAAGTGTTATGCTCCCGAAGGCGAACTGCCCAAAGAATTGGAGGGGATGTTTCTTCGCAACGGTCCCAATCCGCAATTTAAGCCCATTGGACTCCATCACTGGTTAGATGGAGATGGAATGCTCCACTGTGTAGAGATTAGTAATGGCAAAGCTAGTTACCGCAACCGCTACATCCGCACAGATGGGTTTAAAGTCGAGCAAACTCAAGCTAAAGCAATTTGGCCAGGGCTGCTGAACCTGCCAAGGTTTGACACACCCTACGGCTTGATGATGAAGAATACCGCCAATACTTCATGTGTATTCCACGCTGGTAAATTGTTGGCTCTCTGGGAAGCTGGCGCACCCTATGAAATCGGGCTTCCAGATTTAGAAACAGTTGGTGTATATACTTTTAACGACAAACTAGTTTCTACCTTTACAGCGCACCCAAAAGTTGACCCGGTGACGGGTGAAATGATTGTGTTCGGCTTCGCACCTATTGCTCCGCCTTACCTGGAATATAGCGTGGTTTCAAAAGAAGGGGAATTAAAACGAACCGTGTCTATTGACATACCAGCCCCGGTGATGATGCATGATTTTGCCATTACTGAACACTACAGCATTTTCCTAGATATGCCGCTGACTTTCAAACCGATGCGAATTATGCAAGGTCAGCTACCGATTAAGTTTGAGCCTCAAAACCCCAGCCGTATTGGCATCCTACCGCGCAATGGCGATAATCGGACAATCCGCTGGTTTAAGGTTTCTGCCTGTATGCTCTACCATGTGGGTAATGCTTGGGAAGAAGGTGACGAGATAGTACTCTTGGCTACCCGAACACCCGATACCTATCTATTTATTCCTCAAGAAGACAAAGGTGAAGGTGGGGAAACTGAGTTTGAACACTTCCGGCTGTATCGCTATCGGATCAACCTAGCGACGGGTGTTGTCAAAGAAGAGGCTTTGGATGATGTTGCCACAGAATTTCCTCGCATTAACGATGATTTCACAGGTCGGAAAACACGTTATATGTACGCTTCACAGCAGGCTACCTACATGAGACCCCGACTATTATTGGATGGTTTGATTAAGTATGATTTGAAAACTGGTAGCTCCCAAGTGCATGAATTTGGACGGGGACGTTTTGGCGGTGATAGTGCGTTTGCACCTCGACCTGGTGCTACTGCTGAGGACGATGGTTGGTTGCTGACGATGGTCTGGGATGCGGTAGCCAAGCAGTCTGAGTTACTGGTTATTGATGCCCAAAACTTCACATCTGAACCTGTAGCGCGGGTACTTATGCCTCAACGCGTTCCTTACGGTTTCCATGCTACCTGGATCTCGTCTCTTGCAATGGCTACTTAATGAAGCTAACGGTAAACCTATATCCCACATTCCGCAGATATTCAAGCAGATTTAATTTCAAAGAAATTCAGAATTGCCAAAACCTCAAATGATTGCTATGCAATCATTTGAGGTTTTTTTAAGGTATAATAATTTGTGCCAGTATAGCAACCTTCAAAACGATG
>NZ_JANMZH010000306.1:0-1865 GCF_031383065.1 Microcoleus sp. OTE_8_concoct_300
AAAAGCCCCTTCCAGCGAAACTCAAGCCCCAAATGTTACGGCTGCAACCGAAGCAAACAACAAGCAAGACATGGCACAAGGCGGCGGCATGGGTGGCATGAATCATGGCATGAATCACAATATGTCAATGGATTTAGGCCCTGCTGATGCCGACTACGATTTGCGATTTATTGATGGCATGACAGTACACCATCAAGGCGCTGTAAACATGGCTAAAGATGTGCTTAAACAATCCAAACGTCCGGAAATGAAAAAGCTTGCCACTGATATAATTGCTGCTCAAAAGCGCGAAATTAATCAAATGAAAGAGTGGCGAAAAACTTGGTATCCCAAAGCCAGCAGTACGCCAATGGCTTATCACGCTCAAATGGGTCACATGATGGCAATGACTCCCGAACAAATGCAAAACATGATGATGAGCATGGATTTAGGGGCGGCTGACGACCAATTTGACTTGCGATTTATCAATGCGATGATTCCTCACCACGAAGGAGCTTTAGTGATGGCTGAAGATGCTTTGAAGAAGTCAAAACGACCGGAAATGAAGAATTTATCTCAAGAAATTCTGACTTCGCAAAAGCAAGAAATTGAGCAAATGAAACAGTGGCGGCAAGCTTGGTACAAACAGTAGTGACGGGGTGGATAAATTTATCGCAATATCTGTAGTGGCGGGTTCACCCGAATATAAATGGTAAGTGAAAAAGCCTGAGAAACCCGCCCCGGCATTGACTAAAGAAACCGGGTTTTTTACCTGTTCTATGGCTGCAACGAATTTTTTAGTAAAAAACCCGGTTTCGGGCTACCCGTGCGTAAGTCCTAATTTATTTAACCTATTTCATCCTGATTTCATATTTATCTGCAAAACTGAGCTGTGAGTTCAGATTCGCCCCTACTCAATCATGCAATCTTGCCACTATTTCGCCTCCCCAATAAAGCTCTGCCGCGTTTCTGGGTTACTCCTGAGCCTCGCATTCCTCACCTCTGACGCCGCCGTTTTTGCCCACGCGGGACACGGAGATGAATTTAACCACAGCGGCGAAACAACTGAAACTCCTACTGCTATTTCTGTCGATGCCGAAACAGCCAAACGATTAGGAATTAAAGTTTCCCCTGCCGCCCGCCAGCGACTAGATATCGGCATCAAAACCACAGGACAAATTGAAACTTTGCCCAACCAAAAAGTCGAAGTGACGGCTCCTGTTGCTGGCAAAGTAGTAGAGTTGTTGGTTAAGCCTGGGGACAAAGTATCAAAAGGTCAACCCGTTGCAGTTTTATCGAGTTCTGAATTAGGACAATTGCGGGTTGAATCTCTCTCGAAACGAGCCGAAGCTGAGGCAGATTTGCAGCAAGCGCAAGGCGATTTCAAACTAGCACGAGAAAATTACGATCGCCAACTTCAAATATCCGCAGCAGAAATCGCCCAAGCCCAAACCCAACTGACAGCAGCAACCAAGCAGTACCAGCAAGAACAAGACTTGGTAAATAAGCGTTCAGTTGTGCAAGCCGCTAAAGAAAACTATCAGCGCCAAGTTGAAATAGCGCAAGCCGAAATAGCGCGGGCAGAAACTGAACTGACTGTGGCTAAAGAACAGTTCGATCGCGACAAAGAATTAGTGGCATCTGGGGCGATCGCGCGACGCACAATGCTGGAATCGCAAGCCCACTTCGCCGAAGCAAAAGCCGCTGTTGCTAAGGCAAAAAGCCGTCCTGAAGTTATCAAAGCCCAAACCGAAATTAAACAAGCCGAAGTAGACCTCCCAATGCGGGAATTGCGGGAAACTCAAGGCAGAGTAGCAGAAGCAAAAGCTCAACTTACCAGAGCTCAGAGCCGCCGGGAAGTCCTAGAAGCCGAGAACCAACTCAAA
>NZ_JANMZH010000308.1:0-4143 GCF_031383065.1 Microcoleus sp. OTE_8_concoct_300
ATTAGTCCTCAAGGGGAAGCGCAAAACATTGAGAAAGCTGGATTCACCCAAAGAATTAGCTAAGGAGTTATTAGAAATTTTGTAAATAAATTATTCTTTTACAAAAACGAAACCAGTTGCGCTTCTTTGAGAGAATAAAGAGTTGGATTTGCTTGGTTGGTTGGTGTGTCGGAAAGTCCCTCACTTTTTTGCTTAGTTGAATATCTGGGTGAAAGAGAAGCGGTTGCTACGCTTTTATTTATCTGGCCTACGGTCTATCCCCGTTGCCGTCCCCGAGCCGAAGCGGCTCCGAGACTGTTCTGAGTACACACAGTCCTCGGTTCCGGCGTCCGTGCCCCCTCCAAGTCCTTGCACTTCGCCCAAAGGCTATCTGTGGGGCGGGGCACCGACACCTCCACGGTCTGTCTTTTTTCGATCGCGGACGTTGCGTTCCGGCGCCGGAGGGGGCTTTCCCCAAAAGCCCTTTCACTTCGCTTAAAGGCCAGATCCCCCTCCGACACCTCCACTACACTGCGATCGAAAAAACCCAGACTAAGACCCCAGAAATTTTTTTAAATACTAAGAGAAGAAGGGTTAACACGGCGGCTGCGGGCTGGGCCGAGCCCGAAAATAAATTAAAATAAATCCCCTAAAAGCTTGACATAGCGCGGTGTACCGCGCTATAATTGTATTAGGAAATGAGGAAAGCTGAGAATTTCAACCGGGTTTTGAAATAGCAAGCGAGCAAATTTCCAAAAAAACTAAATAATCAACTCGTTACCCGGAACGAGTTAAGTTTAGTTTTTCCATATAGGAAGAATAAATATTTAAGATCGTTATTCGATCGCTGTCAGCAATTAGTCACTGAGGTTTTACTATGGCTTGTCTTCCCGATCGCGTCCGTTCTCTAGTTTCCTCCGCCCCCGCTGTTGGCTTCTCCGGCTCTCGCTCGTATGCGCCGCCAGTTTGTGCAGCGGTGGCGACGCTGGTGCCTGCTGGTGTGCCGGTGTTCGTCGGTTGCGCTGCCGGCGTTGACGCTGCGTTTCGTGGCTTTTTCCCCTCGGCTCGCGTCTTCTCGGTTGCGTCGTTTGGCTCTGGGCGCGGTGCGTTTGCGGCCCGGTCGGTTGCCGTGGTTCGGGCTGTCCAGTCTGCGGGCGGTGTGTGGGTTTCGTTCCCGTCTGGCGCTTGTCCCTCTGGTCTGGCCCCGTCTGCGTCGTCTTCCCGTGCGTTTTGTGGCGCGGGTTCTGGCACTTGGGCCTCGCTGTCTTTCGCGGTTGGTTTGGGGCTGCCTTGCCTTCTTGGTGCCGGCGAGTTTGAGCCGCCTGCGGTTTGGGGTTTCGTTTCCCTCGGTCGTGGTTGGTGGTTTCGTTCTGCCCCTGTTCCCGCCGGTGTGCAGTTGTCTCTTTTTTCTTAGCTGCTAGCTGGTTTGGTTGGTGCCCTCGGTTTTTTCCGGGGGCTTTTTGTTACCGGGAGCTTGTCTGCCGATCGCCTAGTCTTTGCTTCTTCGCCTGTGTTCTCTGGCCGGGGTCGCCGCTGCGCCCCCGGTTGCCGGCGGTGCGCCGGCGGCCGTCCCTGCCTCCGGCAGGGCCGGCAAAGAAAAAAAGTTTCGATCATGTGCGATCGAAACTCTCTAGTTTTAGAAAACCTATTTTTAATTAATCTCAGCTTCTCTCTGCATTACAAAGGCTTCGATCGCCTTAACTATAGCTGCACTTCTAGATTCTCCCGGTTTCAGGACTTTGAGTAGGCGACTAATTATCGATCTAGGAACTTTTGCGGTTATCGGTTCTTTTGGTTCCTCCGGCGACGGAAACCATGTAGCCATTCCATTGGTATTTCCTTCTTTTGCGGGCATGGTCTTAATTAATTCCTGTGATTTCACTATAGCGCAGTTTACCCGGCAACAATTGTAAAGAAATATTACAAAGCTATTGTATAGCGCGGTGTACCAGGCTATAATCAAAGAGACAAGAAAAAAGCAGCAAGCGCTAGTAACGCCCCTGCTTTCAACAATTAGTTAATTAGAGGCATTATATCATGATTCAATCTGAAGATTACATCTACAGCAAATCAGCAGTAGCTAGAATGCTGAATGTTGCCCAAAGCGCAGTAACTCGCCTCGAAAAATGGCCAATCAACCGCCCTTTTGATTGCTCAATCATTTTTGTTATTGTCAAGGGCAAACGTCCCCGTTTCTGGAAAAAGTTTGACTTTCTCTTTCATTTTGCCGACTGGAGACGCAGCCAATCTAAGGAGCTGGTAGTCGATCGTTTGATGCCTAATGTGTTCGCTGTCATCAATGAAAAGAAAAAGTCTAAGTATATCGCCACAATTAGACCTGACAGCATCACCTGCAACTGTGAAGATTACAAGAATCAAGTCAAATTTTTGGCAAAAGCTGGGGTTTGCAAGCACGGTTACGCAGTTCTTAAAAATTTGGGTATCTCCAAACTTTCTGAATACATCAAAGGCAACATTTACCAGCAAACATTAGATAATTACAAGAAGCAAAACGCCTTTAAGTTAACGGTGATGAGAACTGATGCTTATAGTTTTGCGGTTCAAGGTTCTAGCACTATTCATTACTGCGATCTGCATCCCAGTATTATCAAATGCAGTTGCACGAAATACGACACGAAAAAGCCTAACTCTGAGCAATTCTGCACTCACGGCTATGCAGTTTTGAACTACTTAGGATTTACCGGAAATCAGCAGATTAAAGATTACTGCTTAGGCTTCGATTGGATTGTAGACGACTACAACGCTGAAGAAGAAGAATTTAAAAGACTCAACCAAGCGATCGAGGATGAAGCTGAAGAAACTGACAGACTAGCAGCAGAACGAGAGGCGATCGCAGCAGCGCAACTAGCAGAAGAACAAGATGCTAAAGATTGCCTATTTACTGCTCAAAGTTGGAGCCTCTAATTGACCTCTAATTGATTTGAGGGGGGCGCGCATCCTTAAAACGCGCCATCAAAAATTGGAGTAAAGACATGAAGAAATACGAAATCAATCTCAGTTTTACAGAAACCGAGGAAGAGTCGATTAGCGAAGTTTGCAAATGCGAATTTTGCGGGGACAAAATCCGCTTTTACTTGCATAAGCGTTGGATTGACGGAGAAAACTCCAACTATCAAGTGCAAGACGAAAACGGAGGCTTACACCGTTTCTGCAGCAGACCTACAGGGTGGTCAGAATTAGGAGTCAAGGGCATTCCAGAAGGCTGGGAATATCGAGACTCAGATCATGATGATGACCAAGCTTGTTTTACTCAAAAAAAGTACACTCGCTTTGACAAATAGTTGAGTTTACAGGGGGCGCGCATCTTACACGCGCATCAATCAAAATAAACTAAATCAAATCAACCGAACCATGACAACTCAAAAAGAATTACCGGCTTTCTCAGTATTTGGAAGCAAGCCTGCTAACGCTTTGCTAGTACCAGAAATCCCGATCGCAGTTCGCAACAACTGTCAATCAGGCTGCTGGACGATCGGAGATGAAGAGTATGGCAACAAGTGTTCCATGACCATCATTAAATTTTCTAAATTCTTCGGAAATTTGGGAATGACCAAACAAACCTTGTGGGCGCAACTTTGGTTCATTGCTGAAAGCGGTAATTTACCACATGGAACCGTAATGCTGACTTACATTAAAAGTCGCAGCTTAAACGATTTTAACCGCTTAGTTGTATCAGTTCAATCTCGCGGAATTGAACCAGCTACCGGAATTTTTACCCCAAGTTTTGTTAAACATTCAGGTCAAAAACCAGATGAAAACGGGACGTTGCGCTCGACTAATTATTATTCTCTCAAATGGGATTGGGCAGAAAGAACCGATTTTTCAATAATTAGCCAAGCATCCGCAGTCCTTACAGACGAAAAAACTCGATCAAATCTTTATGATTTCGAGGGAACCCGGGAAATGATTTGCCTTGACAATCACAGCCGGGAAGAAATCAAAGCATTGACAGATAGTAAATCAGCTTTAATTGCTGCTGAATAACAACTCGTTAGCGCTTAGGCGGTTCGCTACCGCCATAAATTCAACCATGAAAACTACTGACGAAATTTTTCAGTGGAAAGGATGGGCTAACGGATACGGTAATTGGATTAGTTTTTGCCGAATCCGAATCTATCAAAACCAGGGTAAAACAATTGTTGT
>NZ_JANMZH010000310.1:0-10714 GCF_031383065.1 Microcoleus sp. OTE_8_concoct_300
ATCAGGACTCCTATCGACCATCCATCACTGACTATGTGGTGCATTGTCAGCAGCAGTACGTGCTCGGCTTCACCCAGATGTAGCAATTTTGCTCGCAGCAATGGGCCCATTGCTAAGTCAAAGGGCTGCTGTGCGGACTCGGTAGCCAGCCGCTTGACCTGGGCCTCCTGAGTAGCTTCTGGCAAATCGCGCAAATCCACCAGCTGCAGGGCCAAGGCTAAGACTGGGGCGATCACCTGGATTGGCTCTCCACTTACGATCGCGAAGGTGGTACGAAGGGCTTCGTGGCGCAAGACGATTTCCTGGAGGCTCTGTTTCAGTGCGGCTACATGGAGCGAACCTGTAAGACGCACGGCTGCTGGTATGTTGTAAGCCCAGCTGCCGGGCTCCAATTGCTCCAGGAACCACAGCCTAGCTTGAGCAAAGGACAGAAGCAGTTCTCCTTCCCGGGAAACGGGCAGCAGGGGCGGTGCCACAAGACCCTGCTGTGCCCTTCGCAGTTCCTCAAGACGCTCACTTAGGGAAGCTACTGTGGGAGAATCAAATAGACCACGCAAGGGAAATTCTACATTGAAGGTGTCCCGCACCCGGGAGATCAGCTGGGTTGCCAGCAAGGAATGCCCACCCAAATCAAAGAAATTATCGTGGATGCTGACCTCTTTGACTGCCAGCACCTGTGCCCAGATTCTGGCGAGCATCTCCTCTACGGGAGTTTGAGGCGCTACATAACCTTTTTCCCCGAAGGGTCTGCTGGTATCAGGAGCCGGCAGGGCCCTGCGGTCTATCTTGCCATTGGGTGTCAGTGGCAGACTATCGAGGGTCACGAAGGCAGAAGGAGCCATATATTCGGGTAGCTGCTGCTTCAAGAAGTTGCGCAACTCGCTCGCATTAGGTGGTGCCTGCTCCTTGTGAGTGATGAGATAAGCAACCAACTGCTGATTGCCAGGAATATCCTCCCGGACGATGGCAACACTCTGCTGCACCACAGGGTGCTGGCTCAGCACTGCCTCAATCTCCCCTAGTTCGATGCGGAAACCGCGCATTTTGACCTGATGGTCCATACGTCCCAGGTACTCAATGTTACCGTCACTCTGGTAGCGAGCCAAATCCCCAGTCTTGTAAAGACGTGCGTTCGGATCCTGGCTCCAGGGGTTGACAATAAACTTTTGCGCCGTCAGCTCAGGGCGGTTGAGGTAGCCTCGCGCCAGCCCCGCACCACCGATGTACAGTTCACCAGGAACTCCCACCGGGACAGGCTGTAAGTGTTCATCCAACAGATAAATCTGTGTATTGGCAATCGGGCGACCAAGGTCAACTGTCCCATCGGTGTTGTCAACCTTATAGATCGTAGACCAGATGGTAGTCTCTGTAGGACCGTACAAATTCCACAGGGAAGCGCCCTTTTCGAGTAATTGATTAGCTAGCTCGCGCGATAAAGCTTCCCCGCCACAGAGTATTTTCATCTGATGGCTACCTGACCAGCCGACTGCTAGCAGTAGCCGCCAGGTGGCTGGAGTCGCCTGCATCACCGTAGCGCCACAATTATTCAACCTCTCTAATAACTGGGTACCATCAGTAGCGACGGAACGGCTGAGTATAACTAGACGCGCACCCACACTCAGGGGGAGAAATAGTTCCAGAGCCGCAATGTCAAATGATAAAGTCGTGACGGATAAAAGGGTATCTTGGTCTGTCAGTCCTGGGCAACGCCGCATGGATGTTAAGAAATTGACTAGAGCGCTATGCAAGATTTGCACTCCCTTAGGTTTGCCTGTAGAACCCGATGTGTAGATGGCATAGGCTAAATTATTACCCGTGACGTTGGTCGTCGGGTTGCTTTGGCCCTGGAGGGCGATCGCTTCGGAGTCTACATCTAGGTAAACCACATGGGTCCGGCTCCTGGGCAACCTAACAACGATATGTTGTTGGGTCAGTAGCACTGGCGCTTGTGAATCTTCCAACATGAAGGTCAAGCGCTCAGAGGGATAGTGTGGGTCTAACGGTACATATGCTCCACCCGCTTTGAGGATACCCAACAGTCCTATTACCATCTCTAGCGATCGCTCCACGCAGATGCCCACCAAAACATCCGGCCTTACACCCAGAGAACGCAGGTGATGCGCCACCTGATTCGCACAGCGGTTCAATTCCCCGTAGGTGAGTTGCTTGTCTTCAAACACCACTGCCACCGCCTCAGGTGTCTGCTCGACCTGAGCTTCAAACAGCTGATGGATACAAAGATGTTTGGGGTAATCCACCAGGGTGTCATTCCACTCCACCAGCAGAGTATGGAGTTCTTGCTGTGTAAGCAGCGGCAAGTTATTAAGGCGCTGTCCAGGATTGACAACCATGCCTTCTAGTAAGGTCGGCAAATGCCTCAGCATCCGACTGATAGTAGCCACCTCAAAGCGGCGGCAATCGTAGCTTAGCTGTAGTGACAATTGCGCACCGGGCAATGCTACCAAGGTGAGGGGATAGTTTGTCCGCTCAAAGCTACGAACATTACGAAACTCTAAGCTGCCGCCCTGCTTCTGCAAGGAAGCATCTATCGGGTAGTTTTCAAAGACTACAATGCTCTCAAACAAGGGCAGCCCTCGGGGTACATCACTCCATCCTTGCACCTGTACCAGTGAACTGTATTCGTACTGGCGCAACTCGACAAGCTGAGCTTGGAGCTGCTGCAACCAGTCAGACAGGAAAGCCTGCGGCGACACTTGCACCCGTATCGCCAGAGTATTGATAAATAGCCCTACCATAGACTCAACCCCCGCTAAGTCTGCCGGACGACCGGAGACGGTAGCCCCAAAGACAACATCTTCCTGTCCGCTGTAGCGGCTCAAAAGGATCGCCCAGGCTCCCTGCACCAAGGTGTTCACAGTCAGTTGATGCTGTCGGGCCAACGACTGGAAGGCTGTTGTCGCTGCTACTGATAGTTGGATTTCCTGCTCATCGTAGCTCTCCACCTCACTGGACAAACTTCCCAATGCTCGATCGACTGTTAGCGGAGTTGGTGCACTTAAACCGCTGAGCACCTGTCGCCAGAACGCCTCAGCCACGGTCAAGTCCTGCTCTTGCAACCAGGCGATATAGTCGCGGTAGGGACGACTGCGTTTCAGGTGTAAGTCTTGACCTTGGCAGAACGCTTCATAAAAAGCAAAGACTTCCTTGAGTACCAAAGATAGCGACCATCCATCCAGCAGTAGGTGGTGGTGGCTCCAAATAAATTCGTAGACATCATCATCCATCTGGATCAGCGCCAGACGCATCAGTGGTGCCTCGGAGAGTTCAAAGCCCCGCTTTCGCTCTGCCTCAAGGAAAGCCTCCAATTGCTCTTGCTGGTCTACAGGAGAACGTCCCCGCCAGTCGTGCTGTTGCCAGGGCAAGCTCACGCATCGGTTTACTACTTGAAGTGGCTTATCAAAGCCCTCCCAATAAAACGAGGTACGCCAAACTGGATGTCGCTCCACCACCTTTTGCCAAGCCCGCTTGAATGCTGAAATGTCCAGGTTCCCCTGCACGGTACAGCTGAGAGACTCGATATACACCCCAGACTCCGGAGCCGCAAGGCTGTGGAAAAGCATCCCCTGCTGCATTGGAGAAAGTTCGTATAAATCCTCCATACTCTCCATTTTCATTTAGACTTCCTCTTGGTGGTTGGGCTGATTTTGGCAATCAACTTATCAATATCTTTTTGACCCAGCTTCGCAGCGGGAAAATCTGAAGGCGTGTAACCACCCGCCTCAGGCGATTGACAGTGGGCAATGAGCGATCGCACTGCCGCCATAAAATCTTCGGCGAGACGCTCAACTTTAGCTCTTTGATGCAGATTTGAGCTGTATGTCCAATAGAATTGCAGCTGACCTCCAGCCACAAACCCGTCGATCTCCAAAAGATGGCTTCGTCTTCCCAGCAGGCTGTAAGCTGAGCCGCTGGACTCTTTTGCTCGTCCAAACATCCCATCCGGCGACAGCAACTGATCGAACTGACCTAGGTAGTTGAAGCTCACCTCGGTCTGAGGAAGGGCTCGCAGTTTCTCAGCGATTACTGTGTCCTCGTTGAGATAGCGCAGCAAGCCATAGCCAATGCCCCGGTTCGGAATGCGACGCAGTTGTTCTTTGACCGACTTCAATGCCTCTCCTGGATGGGAAGCTTCCCTTAGATCCAATACCACAGGGAAGACAGTGGTAAACCAGCCCACCGTGCGTGACAGATCCACCGTTTCCAAGATTTCCTCTCGCCCATGACCTTCCAACTCAACTAGCAGGCAGCGAGTACCAGTCCACTGGGCAAAGGTTTGTACCAAAGCTGTCAGCAGCGCATCGTTAATTTGGGTGTTATAAGCCTGCGGCACCTCCTGTAGCAGAGCGCGGGTTTCTTCAGCGCTCAACGAAACTGACACGTTACAAGCCGTGGCCACGGTGTTGGCGTTCTTACCAGCCGGATAGTCCACTGGCAGAGGGGCAACTCCAAACCGGGAAGAGGCTAGCCAGTAGTCTAGTTCTTGCTCCAGTACGGCGGATTGCCCATACTCGCTCAGGGATTGAGCCCAAGCCTGGAAGGAAGTTGTCTTGGGTGGCAGCTTCATTGCCTCCCCACGACTGAGTTGTTCGTATGCTCGTTGTAGATCCTCTAGCAAAATTCGCCAGGAAACACCATCTACTGCCAGGTGATGAATGACAAACAGCAGGCGGTTGGGCTGATTCCGGCCCAGGTCAAACAGCGCTACCCGTACCATGGCACCAGTCTCCAGGTTCAAACTAGCCTGTAGTTCTGCTGCTGCTGCTTCAATGGCTGGTCTTTGATCCGCCTCGGGTAGCGCTGACAAATCCACCCTGGTGCAGGGAACTACCTCATCTGGAAGGGCGTTAACTTGTTGCCAGCCGGATGCAGAGAACACAAATCGCAGGCGCAGTGCATCGTGATGGATGAGCAATTGCTGCACCACTCGTGACAATAGTGCCGGGTCTAATGGTTGCCGCACTTCCAGCAGCATCGCCTGGTTCCAGTGGTGCGGTTCGGCAAACTGCTGTTCAAAGAACCATCGTTGGATGGGTGTCAGCAACACTTCTCCTGTGACCAGACCCTGTTCGGCTTGGAACACAGAGGTGGTGCCTGCCACTGTTGCCAACTCCGCGATTGTTGGGTTCTGAAACAGCTGTTTGGGAGTGAGCTTTAAACCCGCCTGATTGGCTCTGGCGATGATCTGAATACTGAGGATCGAATCCCCACCGACTTCAAAGAAATTGTCGTGGATACCTAGCTTTTCGAGCCCCAGGACCTCCGCCCAGATTCCCGCCAGCACTTCCTCAACATGCGTTTGAGGTGCTACTAAGGCTCCTTCCCCCGAGCTAGTCATGTCAGGAGTCGGCAGGGCGTGGCGGTCTACTTTGCCATTGGGAGTTAGCGGCAGGGCATCTAGCAGCACCAAGGCACTAGGCACCATGTATGCGGGCAGCTTCTGCTTCAGAAACTGCTGTAGGTGTGGAATCGTTGGGGCAGGCACCTGGTTAACCACCACATACGCCACCAGTCGCTTGTTGCCGGGGACATCCTCTCGAACCATGACCACGGTCTCCTGCACAGCTGGGTATTGACCCAGCACCGCCTCGATCTCCCCTAGCTCAATGCGGAAGCCACGAATTTTTACCTGATTATCAAGGCGTCCCAGGAACTCAATAGTGCCGTCTGGTAGATAACGACCCAGGTCACCGGTTTTGTAGAGGCGGTCTCCTGGCTCATGGCTCAAAGGGTTAGGGATGAATTTCTGCTCCGTCAACTTTGGTTGATTGAGATAGCCTTGAGCCAGGCCAACACCACCAATATGCAGTTCGCCTGCAACACCGACGGGGACTGGCTGGAGATGGGAATCTAAGATGTAGATTTGGGTGTTGGCAAAGGGACGCCCAATGGGGACTAGCCCATCAATAGACAAACTGAGTGTGGCACTTTCAAAATATGAACTGTCAATGGTCGCTTCACTCGCCCCGTAAGAATTAATCAGACGTGTTTGAGGACCACAAAAACTCTGGAATTGCTGATACTCCTTTATAGGCCAACTATCTGAACCAACTATCAGCAACCGCATGAAGCTAAGGTCTTGCTTTGTTCTCTCCAAATACTGAATCAAATTTCTCAGAACCGCTGGAACAAACTCTGCACAATCAATCTTTTCTTTTCGCATAAATTCATACAGATTTTCAGGCTCTAAAAGCCACTCTCGTGGGCAGATGACTAACTTCGCTCCAGAACAAAGCGACCGAACCAGATCCCCTGAAAAAACATCAAAAGAGAAACTGGCCATTTGTAAATGACTGGTACACAAACTCCGCAGTTGATAAGCATCTTCCCAAGCCAGATACGCATTCACCAGATTTCGATGAGCGATCGCCACTCCCTTAGGTTTTCCAGTAGACCCCGAGGTATAAATCACATAAGCCAGGTTCTCAGCTTTAACACCACTGACTGGAGCCACGTCACTGTCTGGCGAGTTTATCCCCCAATCTAGGTCCAAGCGAACCACACGCGCTTGGTGTTCTGGCAATCCAACGGACAACTTTTGAGTCGTCACTAGCACTGGCGCTTGTGAATCTTCCAACATGTAGGCTAAGCGCTCAGAGGGATAGGCGGGGTCGAGTGGCACATAAGCTCCACCCGCTTTGAGGATACCCAACAGTCCTATTACCATCTCTAGTGATCGCTCTATACAGATTCCCACCAAGACCTCTGGTTTTATCCCCAGTGCTTGCAAGTGGTGTGCCAGCTGATTTGCACGGCAATTCAACTCCCTGTAGGTCAGTTGCTTATCTTCAAAAACCACCGCTACTGCATCTGGCGTCTGTTCTACCTGCGCCTCAAATAACTGATGGATACACAAATCCTGAGGAAACGCTAGATGGGTATCATTCCACTCAACAAGTAGCTTGTGTCGCTCAGCGGCTGTCAAGATGGGAAATTCTGAGACTTGCTGCTGGGGATTGGCTACAATCCCGGTAAGTATTGTCTGAAAATGCCCAAGTAGATGCTCAATCGTGGCACTGTCGAATAAGTCTGGATTGTAATCGCAGCTCAACTCCAACTCGCTGTCTATTTCGAGGACATCTAAGCTGAGATCGAATCCAGTAAAATTGATAGGGGAAGGGAATAACTCTGTCTCCAGTTCAAACATTTCTGGTACAGCTACAGGTCGATCCAAGTTAAAAGTTGCTGTAACAATAGGAGACATACTGATGTCTTGGCTTCCTTTTAACTTCTCGATCAACTTGGCAAAGGGATAATCCTGGTGGTCAAAAGCATCTAACAATAATTTTCTGAACCCTGTTAGATGCTCCGAAAATGTCGAACACCCAATGACGCAACCTCTTAAAGGCAATAGGTGGGTACAGTAGCCCACAAGCTTTTCACTGCCCTTGAGAGACCGTCCTGCAACCGGAATACCAACCACAATATCGTCTTGACCTGTTAACCGATAAAGTAAAAGCGTGTATGCCGAAAGGAGGGTCATAAACAGAGTACAGCTTTTCTCTGCGCTGAACCGTTTAACCTTACTACAAAGCTTGGCATCAAGCCGTATAGTTTGCCTTCTACCCCTATAGGTCTTTATGAGTGAACGAGGACGATCCGTCGGTAAGTTTAAGACAGGAATTGAGCTGGCAAATTTTTCCAACCAGTAGGATTCATGGCTTGCCATTTCTTCAGTTTGGCTTTGCTGCTCTTGCCACTCTATATATTCTCTAAACTGCTTCGGTGGCTCAAGTTGGCAAATTGTTCCCTGACACTCAGCTGTATAAAACGCACCTAACTCTTGTAGGATTACACCCATCGACCAGCCGTCGATCAGAATATGATGAGCCGTCAATACCAGCAAGTGAAGTTGTTCTTTTAGTTTGAGGATATGGATGCGAAAGGCAGTCTCATGTCTAAGGTCGAAAGGTTCTTGATTTTCTTGTCTAAACCACTCAGCAACTTCGGACTCTCGGTAGCGAGAGTCCACACTTGAGAAATCAATCAAAGGAACGTCTACCTTCAGATATGGTAAAATCTCCTGAAAATCTCCTTGGTCACTAATAATTGTCCGTAAAGTCTCATGGCGTTCGACAAGTCTCTGCACCGCCTGACACATTGCACGCAACTGAAACGGACCTTTTAATTGAATGCTTGTGTAGAGGTTGTAAGCGAGCGAGCCCTCGTCCCCTATTTGGGTCAAAAACCACAGTTGCTTTTGAGCCTCAGTTAGGGGTACTTTCTCTGGCTCCTTTGCTACTCGCTCCTCCATGGTGAGGAGTGTCGTTAAAGACGCAGAAGCTAGCACAGCATCCGTAGGTGCAGAGGGTTTTGTTAGACTGCTTGACGATCCATTTAACCCCTTCTGAACCTCTGGAAGTTTTCCCAAACCTTTGGGCAGGAAACCTCCCGTTCGTAGCTCATCTATGCTGTCCTTGACCGCCTGAATCACATAATTAACATCTGCATCGGTATGTGCAGTAGATAGAAAACAGTTGCGTCCTTCCCAGATGTAGACACCTTTTTCGAGCAAGTGATAGAAGAACAAATCTAAATTTCCTGAAAAGGTGAAGCGAAACAGCGAACTAAAATATACAAGGCGGATCGGTACATCCTCGGCTTCAAAGTAGGTATTCAGAGTTTCAGCTAACTTGGATGTGCGTTGATTCAACTGCTGCTGAATGGCTGGGCTATGCTCTTTTAGGTGCTTGAGTACGGCCCGTGCAGTAGCCATAGTAAGGGGATGCTTGTTGAAAGTGCCTGCAAAAAAAGTCGTTTCCGCATGAGGAGATGACGCATCTCCATAGTTCCACAGACCGCCATCAATTCCATTCATGTAGATAGCTTTGCCAGCTATAACCCCAATCGGCAGGCCACCACCGATAATCTTGCCATAGGTTACCAAGTCCGCTTCAATACCAAACCACGCTTGGGCACCACCAGGATGAATGCGAAAGCCTGTGATTATTTCATCAAAGATTAATGCCGTTCCTGCTGTTGCCGTCAATTGCCTTAGCTGCTGTAAAAATGCTTTGGGTTGTAAATCTGGTCTGCGACTCTGTACAGGTTCAACAAGAACCGCTGCTAATTCATGAGCGTGTGTTTGCAGAACCTCAAGCGATTGAGGATTACCATAATCGAGTACCAAAACATCGTTGAAGATGTTTTGTGCTATTCCTGGAGTTATGGGGACAGAACGTAGATGTCCGTCCACACTCTGTGCTTTCGCCAAAACTCCGTCAAAATGCCCGTGATAAGAACCTGAGAATAGAGCAATCTTGGTGCGACCTGTTGCTGTGCGTGCTAGACGCAGCGCTGTCATAACGGCTTCTGTACCTGAATTACAGAAAGTTACTCGCTGCACGCCAGTCATTTCGCAAATCAATTCAGCTACCTCACCTGCGAGCTTTGATTGTGGACCCAGGTGTAAACCTTGCTTCAGCTGTGCTTCCAATGCGCCTGTGATAAAGGGTGCATCGTGACCAAATAGCTGTACCCCAAACCCCATTGTGATGTCTACATACTCATTACCATCTAAATCCCAGATTCTGGAGCCTTTGGCACGCTGTCCAATAATGGGATAAAGCATCTCTTTAATAGAAGGACGAAACCCCGCAGAAGCTCTGCTGTCAGCCAAAACAGGGTGATAGGCTTGCTTTCGTTGCTTCGATTTTTTAGTACGCTTCGTATAACGGGCAATCAACTCCTCAAGGTGTCGTTGCTGATCGGGATGTAACCGAACGTTCAGTTCGGGCTTGAGCGAGCTCCGAGGTAGAATCGGTTCTGCATTAACTTGATCTGGCTCGGTCTTACCCGATGTAGAGAAAGAGGATGCATCTGTGGTGATTTGGGATGGAAGGGATGCCTCGGCAGGATTGTTAACGTTGGGGACTGTTTGATTGAGAGATTCAAAAAGGGCGCTCTGGCTTAAAAGAGATTTTTCCGGCTCAGAACCGTTGTTGCCTAAAAGTTTTAGCTGTTGAGACATGACCTCAAGCTGCTGGGCAATAATTCGTTCTAGCGCAGTCTTAGGTATCGCTATCTCCTGGGCCTTGTTTGGCACTCCAGACCTAGATACATCCTCTGTTGCACCTACAGATGTCGCTACCGCTAAGTCTTGCGATGGCACAGTAGGCTTGACCTCCGGTTGTGGGTAAACTTTCAGCGCCCACTCTGGAGTTATATTTTTATCTATGTAGGTAGCCAGAGCATCAATGGTTGCCAACCCTTCAAAGAACTGGCGCATTGCCACCTTAATTCCAAAGGTGTTTTCAATCGTGTGGACAGCTTCTATGAGCATCAGCGAATCGGCACCCATTTCCAGGAAAGGTGCATTAACATCGATTTCATCGGGGTTCATTTGCAGCAAATGAGCCACAATAGTACGCAATTTTGATTGACTGCTACTCGCCTGCGCGATCGCGGGTGTCGTATCAATTTTTGGCTCAGCTACAACGACACTATGTTCAGCCGAGTTGAGTGGTTGAAATTCTGGAACATTCGTTGTATGGTCGGACTGGTTTCCCCTTAAGTTAGTACCATTCGGCTTAGATAGTTGTGTATCTACATCCTCAACACAAGGAGGTTTTTCAGGCTCAATCCAATAACGTTTGCGATCGAAGGGATAAGTAGGCAGAGGCACTCGGCATCGCTGGTAGTCTTGGTCAAATCCAGCCCAGTTCACATCCACGCCATGAGTCTCCAGAACCCCCAA
>NZ_JANMZH010000321.1:0-2123 GCF_031383065.1 Microcoleus sp. OTE_8_concoct_300
CTACTTGATCGAGCGATCGCCCACTTATCGGTACGATCGCCCACTTGTCGGTTCGATCGCCTGATTGAGCTGGCGATCGCCTGCTTGACGGTACGAGCGCTACACCAACTCTTTTAAGATACAAGGGGCGGGTTTTACCAACCATATCTAACGAATACCAACAATCTAGATCAACCCGCCCCCCACCTACAGAGAAACCGGGTTTTTTCATAGCAATACTTGGTTACAGCCCACCGAAATAGTAAAAACCAGGTTTCGAGGCGTCGTTTATCAGTAAGCGAGAATTTGTAGGGTGCGTAATGGAGCAAGAATCATCTATCGAGAGAGGTATTGACTCCACGAGAACAGCCGAAGATTGTGCTGTGGAGTCAATTTTCTAATATTTAATCTCTAATCGAGTGAATCAGTTTTGTAGCCAGCGGGCGGCGTCTTTGGCGTGATAAGTCAAAATCAAATCAGTACCAGCACGCTTGAATCCTGTCAAAGTTTCCATCACTACTCTTTCTTCGTCTATCCAACCGTTGAGGGCGGCGGCTTTCACCATCGCATATTCTCCAGAAACGTTGTAAGCAGCAACTGGCAGGTTAGTTGCTTCCTTCACGCGCCAGATGATGTCCATGTAAGCTAAAGCGGGTTTAACCATGAGCATATCTGCGCCTTCGGCAATGTCGAGAGCAATTTCTTTAAGAGCTTCGCGGCCGTTTCCCGGGTCCATTTGATAGGTGCGCCGATCGCCAAATTGCGGAGCAGAATCGGCCGCATCTCGGAACGGGCCATAATAAGCTGAGGCGTATTTTGCCGCGTAAGACATGATGGGAATATCTTCAAATCCAGCAGAGTCCAATCCTTGGCGAATTGCTCCGACAAAACCGTCCATCATTCCCGAAGGTGCGATAATATCGGCACCGGCTTTAGCTTGAGCAACGGCGGTTTTCTTGAGCAATTCTAGTGTCGGATCGTTCAATACGCGGCCGCTTAAATCTCCGACTTCTAAATAGCCGCAGTGACCGTGACTGGTATATTCGCACAGACAAGTATCGACCATGACGATTAAATCTGGTACGGCTTTTTTAACTGCTTCCGTCGCTTGTTGGACGATGCCACAGTCGTGCCAAGCACCTGTAGCGTCTGTATCTTTGTCTGCGGGAATGCCGAATAAAATAATCGCGGGAATGCCGAGGTCGTAGACTTCTTTTGCTTCTTCTACTATTTTGTCTACCGATAGTTGGTAGACTCCGGGCATCGATTTAACTTCTTTGGCAAAAGCTTCCCCCGGTACGGCAAATAAGGGGTAAATTAAATCGCTGGTTGTCAAGATATTTTCGCGTACCATCCGGCGGAGTTGGGGATGGTTGCGGAGGCGGCGGGGGCGGTGAGTTGGAAACATAATGTTTTTTACGGTAGATAAAGCCCTGTTTTCTAGGACTCGCGGCGTTTCGTTAAAAGTCTAGAGCTTATTGTTGGCCGACCGCCCTGTACTTAATTGACACTCCGGGCGCCTGAAGGCGCGAGGATTCTTGCTTGGGTCAGTCGAACTTATCTCTGTTTTGTTACCACCCATGAGTATAGATCGTTCTGTCCCCAAGCGTTAATTTCGGCGTGCCCCACCGTATTTAAACTGATTCCTGCTTGCTTCAATCCTTTTTCCAAAATGTTAATCGCGGCGTTGTGATCCCGATCTAATACCGCGCCACAACAAATATGGGTTCTAGTTGATAGCGATTTTTTGACGATATTGCCACAGGCTGAACAATCTTGCCAAGTGTATTGAGGGGCGACAGCAATTACTGTTTTACCGTATATTTTCCCAAAATATTGCAACCATTGAGCAAATTGATCCCACGCTGCATCGCTAATTGATTTGGCAAGCTTGTGGTTCTTAACCATATTCTTCACCTGAAGGTCGACCTAGGACACAAAATCGCGCTTATTTTACCGCGCACAACGCCGTCTTAACCGCGAAGTCTTTGCGCTGCCTGCTGACATATAGCCTTTCTCAGAAAGATGAGGTATGATGTTACTGACATTCATTCATGAGGGTCAAACAGAGAACACACATCGAATGAACTATAATTATATGGTTCAGTAAAGCCACGCGAAAGCGATAGCACACATAATAGCAT
>NZ_JANMZH010000325.1:0-10583 GCF_031383065.1 Microcoleus sp. OTE_8_concoct_300
TTAATTATCTCGAACAATATTCTGATGAGGTGGAACAGTTAATAAAGTTAACTCGAAATAAACGCCGCTTTTATCAACAAGGTATGCGGGCTGCAACCCTGATTCGGTCTATCTCCTAGGCCTCTTTGTCACCCCCCCAGAATAAATGGAGAGGATACTCCCAATATCTTTTGAATAGTTGCGCGGCAGATCCCTTCAATTAGCATCCGGACGGCCAAGGCTCTTTTTAATTCTCTGGGGTCGGGATTACTTGCAATAAAATTTTCGAGTTCTAATAAGGCTTCGACTTCATCCTCTCCGAATTGTTCTGACGAGTTATTTTGGGTCATTTCAACTCCTACTTAGATTCACATCCCTCATTCTACATGATTTATGATTTACAAACCATTTGCGATCGCTATAGAACTATATTGATTCGCTGTCGCTCAATTTATTTCTGGCTCACTTTCATCCCGTCACTCATCCTGTAAACGGATAGAGTGCGGGACTTCCCGTTCGCATTAGTTAAAAACTTGTTAACTCTTTAAATAATTGCCACATGAGCCATTATTCCCCGATTCTTCCCTGTTCCTTCTTGCGTGGAACCTCGAACCTCTTCCCTCGAACCTCAACATCCATCCGCTAAATCTGTTATACAATCCCTTGCCAAACTTCCTGCTTCCTACAAATCCCGCCGCGACAGCAGAAACCAGATCCCACCCAAACCCAAAACACCGCACAAAACCCCGCCTTCCCACCCAAAAACAGTCCCCCCCGGCAAATGTCCAGGCTTTGCCTTAGAAGTAAAATTCAGCTCCGTATAGTATACCCACTGGCCGTTAACCCGCCAGCCCACTCGATCGCCAAACTTCTCCCAAACTGTAGCATCATAAACACCAGCCATTCCCCCCGACTTTACCCACAAAGCCTTTTGCACAGAAAAACCGAATCTGCGGTGACTGTGCCGCACCCAAAGTTGATCGATAGTCTGCAAATCCTTAGCTGGAAACTTCCTAATATCTTCCTCGCTCAAATAACCCCGTGAAACTTGCTCCATCACCTCCAGCATTTTCACAGAAGTTTCCTCATCAGCACCCCGCCAATTTTTAGCAGCCAGCAGCCTTGCCAAGTGAGAATAATCAATACCTTTTTCCGACTCTAAATTCTCAGAAACTACCGGAGACTCAGCCACAGGTTGAGTCGGTACAGAAGGACTAAGCACAGTTGCCTGCTGCAAGTTTTCCAGCCCTGGGACAACAACAACAGGAGGTTTTAAAGCCTCCAAAACTTCCACAGCCGACTTGTAGCGGTCTTTAACATATTCCTGAATCAACTTATCCAAAACCTGACCTAATTCATCGCTAATTTTTGTTCCTTTCGGCAAAGCCTCCCTCCAAAGCCAGCGGCCTTCAAGCGGGTCGTAAAGGTCATCGTGAATGTCCCCGTAGATATCGAGATAAGGCATAACAGAAGTCAGCAAGCGAATGCAAGTCACCCCCAAACTGTAAAGGTCGCTAGCCGGAACAGCCCTACCGTGACGCTGTTCTAGAGCCGCGTAGCCGGGAGTTCCCAACTTAGTTCCAGTTTTAGTCGGAGCAGCAGCTACTACCTGTTTGGAAACCCCAAAATCAATCAGCACTAACTTACGATCGCGAGATCTGCGGATCACATTCTCAGGCTTAATATCGCGGTGAATTACATTTCTGTCGTGAACAAACTTCAACAAAGGCAACAAATCTAACAGCAGTTCGTTCGTTTTATTTTCGCTATAAGCACCGTACTTTTCTAACTCATCCTTTAAATTATTGCCATCAATAAACTCTTGCACCAAATACAAGCGTCCATCTTCCTCAAAATAAGAAATCAACTGAGGAATTTGCGGGTGTTTCAGTTCGTATAACCGCCTAGCCTCTTGTTCAAACAGTCGAACATATTTTTTAAAATGACCGGGCTTCCGCTGAAATTCTTGAGGGGGTGACAACTGTTTGATCACGCACAATTCCTCAAATTTTCCATGATTAATAGCTCGGAAAGTCCTGCCAAATCCCCCGTCGCGCAGCGGCTCAGTTGCTGCATAAAGGTCTTTTAGCAGCAGCTTTGAACCACAATTAAGACAATACTTTGTGCCTGGTGGGTTCTGACGCTTGTCTCTTGGGCAATCGAGATTAAGGCAGTATGTCATATATTAAAAAAATGCGAACAAAATTATAGTCAGGGTTTCATATTATTCAAGAGTCCGATCGCGAGCTGGTTTTTGTAGAGGCGAGACCTCGAACCTTACGGAGGCGGCAGCCACCCTCGCGATCAAAGGGGGCGCGATCGCCCGACTGCCCCTGAGCAAGTATAACTCTCTTGAGGGTTTCACCTCAAACTCGAAGTCCTAATCTAACCTTAGACTCCGATCCGTGCAATACATTTGATTTAGCGGTCAAATAGCCAGTAGATCAAACAGAAATAGTAATTTATTACCAGCCCCGTTAGCTCTGCAACGCCAAAAAAAACTTAGGATTCCCCCTGAGATATAATTTTATTGCCAGAGAGAAGCAGACTAACGGGAGCTGCGGCTTCCGTCAAGTTTGATCGACTTTAATATTTTAGCAGTATAATTTTTTACCTAACCAGGCGAAATCAACAATCCAAAACTCCCCAACAAACCCACGTTAAAATAAATACTAGCTTGATAGATCGCAATCCGAGGGCGACCCGACAAGTAGCCAGTTTTCCCTGTTTTCTTGTTTCAGCTATTACCAGTTACATCTATTTCCCTCGGTCTACTTAATTAGGAACCGCCAGTGACACCAAAACTACAGCCCTCTCAAACTCCAAACTCCCGCAAAAAATCACCAAAAGTACCCTGGTTGGAGCGGTTCATGGCACTGGTCGCCCTAGGAAATTTAAGCCTAGTATTATTTGACATAAGTTACGTACCCGGGCGAGATTTCTACTTCCGGCAACTGCCAGTTCTCACTAAACTATACGACCCATTTAAAGGAATTCAACCCCACCGAGACACCCAGAAATATCTAGAAACCTTAGAAGAATTAAAAATTCAAGTAGCGCAAACAGGCTTGCCCTCCCCCGAAGTAGCAGCCAAATTGCAAGAAATAAACAATCAAAGCGCGAAAATGATCGACGAAGATCCCTTTCGAGTAGCATCAAAAAGCGGCACCCTAGAAAAAATAAAAGACCGGATGCGCGATCGCGCCCCGAATCCGCAAGACTCCGCTAAACAATCATTCCAAACATTCTGGAGCCCTGACTATTTAAACAAACAAGGCTGGCAAAAAGAAATCCAGTGGTTTGATACCAAAATCAAGCCATTAATCGCCACCAACTATTACCGCACGATCGGAGAAAACGGCGAATTCACCGATAACTTCTGGCAAATCGACCTGCCATTTATTGCCATATTCGCGATCGAATTTCTAGCCCGTACCTACTCGATCAGCCGCCGCCACCGCAGCGTCACTTGGCGAGCAGCCATGCTCTGGCGATGGTACGACATCTTCCTGCTGCTGCCATTCTGGCGCCTGTTGCGAGTATTACCCGTCACAATTCGCATCCACCAAGCCAAAATGCCGGATCTCCAACCCATACGCACCCAAATCAGTCGAGGTTTCGTCGCCAACTTCGCCCAAGAATTGACCGAAGTAGTAGTAATTCAACTCATCAACCAGATGCAACAATCAATTACCACAGGCGAACTAACTCGTCAACTCTTTCAATCCCAAAAACAGCGCTATGTAGACATCAACAATATCAATGAAATAGAAGCGATCGCCACCCATCTCGTGCAAATAACCGTCTACAAAGTCCTCCCCCAACTCCAGCCAGACCTAGAAGCCCTCCTCCGGTACAGTATTGAAAGCTTCCTCAAACAATCCCCCCTCTATCAAGGATGGAAGCAAGTACCCGGGCTGGGAAACCTGCCCGAACAGCTAGCAGAGCAATTAGTTGCAGAACTGTCAAAATTAGCCACTCTCGGCCCCCAAGATGCCTACGAAGCCTTCAAAATCGCCATCGAAGACCCCATCGGCATGAAACTCTCAAGCCAGCTAGTCCAACATTTCGGGCAAGCTTTAGCAACCGAACTGCAACAGAAGCAAACCGGGCAAGAAATACAACTGCTGCTGTGCGATTTCCTAGAAGAGTTCAAAATCAACTACATTCAGCGGTTGAGCGAAGAAGACTTCGAGAAAATTTTAGAACAAGCCAAAGAACTGCAACGGATAGCCCCGCGTTAGGGCTTGTCATCAGTTGAGCCCTAACCCAGTAACCGCGAAGTAGATTGCTCCCACCAAGTTGACTTTGGGCTTGTCGTAGCGGGTGGGAATGGCTCGATAATGCTTGAGTTTGGCTTCATAAGTTTCTCAATCAAGTGGCGAGCTTTATAACGCTCTTCGTGAAAACTCCGCCCGTTCACGTCGGAGATGAAACCTGCGTTGCAGCCTTTAGGCCGCGAGTTATTCCCACTAATTAAGTTCTGAAAATTTCTTTGAAAGTTTCCGGTTAAATCAGCACCCGATGATGGTTGCCGATGAAGGCAAATTTGACACCTCCGGACAACAAATCTTTGATCCTTTCCCACAGCTCATCCCCAGCGGGCATAACGGCGACTTGTTCCTTGCGATCGAATCCTTGTAGTCAGTTGAATCTCTACTTTACCTTCCTTGACATCAACTGATGACAAACCCTAGCCTCTAGGATTTGAAGAACCTTAAAATCCTTGCCAGCCATGTGTTCACCTCTAATACCAAATTCACTATTAAGCTTACATAGGGCTTGCTGAATAAGTTAAGAAAAATCACGTAGGCGTAGCCAGCCGCAGGCATCGCCATTCATGGGTGATTCAAGCCCGGTGAAACATAATTTTTGGTTTTCTATAACTTGCCCAGTTATAGCTTTTGATAATAGTTGACCCAGAAACAGGTGTGATTTTCGGTTTTTGATATAAAAACACACAAAAAACCCGTCTTAATCAGGTAGAAAGGTTGATTACTAAAAAAGTAATAGCAATGGCTGTTTCAGAAGTATTATCAACTTTTGCCATCCCTCGATTCAAGCTGAATCTTCGTTTTCGCAAGTCCCGAATTTGCCCTCAATAGAGTTACGAACTCTCTCATCTTCCCAGGCTTTTTTATTTGTTTATTTACTCACATTTACTGGTGGCCTTCCTAAGGTCGTCCCACTAATTATAATTCCTCTTTCCTTACACCCAGCTCAGTTTTTCCTTGTTCGATAAATCCGATCGTCATGGATTAATTCTGGATAGTATCCTGTGTAACTTTTGAAGGCTTCTATTTGGGCTTTTAAATTTCCTGATTCATTAAACTTATCCCAATTTATCCGGTCTAAAAATACATATCCTTCAAAGCAAGTCGCTGACAGTTTGGCTCCAAACTCTACGGGTTTTCCGGCTTTACCTCTGACTAGGGGACGGATGTGGGGTTGACTTAAAATTACTATTCTGTCCGATATGCTCTGTTTGTTATTTTCCCATAACCACAGTTGTTTGCGATAGACTTCGGTGAGGACTAGGAAGGTTTTATATTGCTTTTGGCTCAGACTTTGTAGGGTCGCACCTGATTCGATTAGTTGTTCAATATGAGCATTCTTTATTTTAATTTTTTGCAGTTTTTTATAATAGCTTGTTTCTTTTTATGGCAAGACGGTCGTTTTTGTTTCGCTAATGCTAAGTAGTCTTTTCTGGCTATTTTTCGGTAGTTCTGGGTTTGTTCTTGATTTTTAGTTAGAGAGACTTATAGAGAATGTCGATAATTTTTTCGGTAGGAACTCGGACTCGGTTTAATAGTCCTAAGTCGGTTGGATAGCTAATATCTGCTGGGGTCGAGGGAGTATCTATGATTAATTTTCCTTGATTGGGTAACTCATTTTTGGCGTCCGAATCCTTTTTTCTTTCTGGTTTGACTGGGGTAGTTTCGCGCACTTTTTCCACCATTAGTTCGTTCACTTTTTTGATTAGATTCGCACTAATTCTTTGCCGAAAGTGGACTAATAGTGATGGGTCAAACGGGAGTTAATTACTGTAGGTTGATTGACCGATAAAGTATTGCATATAGGGATTTTCCCGGTTCTGTTCTACTGTTTCTCTATCGCTGATCCCAATTTTTTTTTGATGATTAATGCCCCCAATGCCATCCTAAATTATTTGGATCTTAAACCCATTTCGGTCGAGAAATTTTCAGCATAATCTTCTTCAAATTCCGACCACGGAATTAGTTCGGCCATTTTGACCCAACGGTTATCTGCTGACAACCTTCCTTCAAAGGGGAGTTCAAAGTCGGATGGGGGGCTTGGGGCAAGCTCAGCTTTTCGGTACACGCTCGCAAATGGTGATGCACGGGTTTTGAGTCATTATACCTGTTTTTCACGGCGACCATTACTAGGTTTCTTCGTCCGAAAATCCATACAGTGTTTACTTGAACCACTGATTCAGCAAGCCCTAATTAAACGTAAAATCCTATATAGCAATCCTAAATCATTTGTGAATTTCTTACTCCCTCCCCGAACTCGCGGGGAGGGTTGGGGTGGGGTCAAAAATTTACGACTCCTGCAAGGATTGCTATAGCTGTTAGATCCCCAACAAGTTTTATGTGCTGCAGGCTCTGGATATTCTATTTTTTTAAGTGGGCTTCCTTATCTGGATCGCTTTAATTAGATGGCGAATAGGAACAATTATTTTCAATTAAAAACCTCAAACTGGTTTATAAATATGAAACAATCTTACCCATAAATTCGTTCTCTTTTAAATCAAACACTGTCAAAACCTGATGTTACCGTTGATTTATAACTGCCTGCTCCCCGAATAGAAAGCAGCCATAAACCAACAGGGGAAAGGCTTTGGTAGTTTTTAGAGATGTCTATTGGAGCTATTTGAGCTTCTCGCGAAACATTGAACTATCTGCATCGGCAAATAATAGTTCTCAATCAGCCAAAAATAGCTCTGCTAGTTTGCGATCAAACGGGAAGCGCTCGTCTTTTACCAAAAATTCTTGCCACATATATAATCCCCGACACTCTAGGAGTAAATTCATATATTCAACAAAACCGATTGACATTTTATGGTACATTTCTGTGTCAAACGAATAGTAGTAAAAGTCTGGTTATTCTCTCCCCTCTACAAATAGTCCTGCCACATAGTTGCCATCTAGTACGTATTCATTTACTCGCACAAAATAGAAAATTCTGTATCCTTTATACAGGTTAAATTCTCCAGTTATGCGCTCCTCCGGTTCATAAATTACAGAAATTAAGCTAAGATTTGAAACTCCGCCCGTAAAATAGCATTCGTTTGTGCGATGCCGATATACCCATGTAAAAGTAACACTCATAGTAAGTTGATAAAATTCCTTCAATGGCAGCCCAAGGTGAAATCCATCAATCCCATGTTCCTCTATAATTTCTTCAAAGTCCTCTATATCCGTCATTGGAGGGTAAATAATGTAGGATATATCGTATGGCCCGGATGCTTCCATCTTCTCTAAAGTTGCTTTCATTCTTTTGATATATTCTTCAAAATCCATTACTTTAACTGTCCTTCACATAATTTTTGGCTCGATGACAATTATATTTTGAGCTTATTGCTATTAATTAATTTTTCAATTAGAGGCCAAAAATCAGTTTCAAAGTTGCGGCGAGTGTTACTTCTGAGGTTATTATAAAATGAATTCATTCTTATAATCAAATTGCTTTGATTGGTAAATATTCCATTTGTTTGTCGGTCGCTGATATGGTACTAGGACTTATCCATTGCCCGTAAATATTACCCCAATATTCACAATATTCTGACAACGTGCTATCTGGATATTTTTCTACCAGCTCACAGAGTTGGCTTGAGTATTTATTCAACTCAATTTTCTGACTTCCACCTTGACGGAGGGGCTGGAGATCTCCTGTAATTTGTTTGCGTTTTAGTAAGCTGTCACGCATTTAAATTGCATATTCAGGGCGGGCGAGACGCCCACCTCACAAGACACCGAATTGTTTGTTGACATTCTATTTAAATGCTCAACAGCTTAGTCGCTCGACACTCATATTTACTGACATCAAATCTGGCAGCTAGTTTTCTAATTGATGTGTTGCCCTGCACGCACCGCTTTGACTACCTTTTCTCGAAGTTCGATTGGTAATGGTTTCATTACGGCTACTGCTATACTTATTTTAAGTGTACTCTATTTACCTGCAATCTGCTGTATCTCGATCGCTGCCGACAACAATGTGTACCACTGCTAATCGGGCAGTAGGGAGGTGAGATAGATGGGGATTTCGATTTAAATGTCTCCCATCCTCAAATTAGAGATCAAGAGATACTTAATCGTCTGATAATGCCCCCTGGTGGCTAAATAGATATGTTGGGAATGTTAACTGTTAACTGTTAATATTCCCCTAATTAAACCTTGACTATTCTGCCGCAGTGGAACCAGCCGGACATTTAATTTCTTCTTCCGCATTCTTAGGAGCAATTGGCATTGCTGGTGGCGTAGTTGAAGGTTGATCGGTCCCGCAAACAACAGAAACACTTGTAAATTCGCCGTTAACTTTGATGGCAAAAACCGCACCCGTATAGCTTTTTAGTTCGGGACTCTTCGCTTTAGCAGTCATCATCGCACTTGGAATAGAGCCGCTTTGAGGTACAATTTGATAGCTGTAATTTTCAGTTTCCGGTTTAATGCCTAGACCCAAGTCATCAATCGCTGTAGCAAATTTTTCATTTTCGGCGTAGAAAGCCTGTTGAGCACTGTTCATAGAACCAATATATTGTTGACCTTCCGATTCTTTCGCCTGTCTTTGCTGTGCTGCCAAATCAATTATTTGAGTATTCCGAGGTAGCGCCGTTGTATTAGCAACTTTTTGCAAATAAATCGCACCAGCAGTAAACTCAGTAGGTCTGGGTTCTCCGGGATTTATCCCTTCCCATTCTACGCGAAGTTGACCGTCGGAGGTCAACTCAAAAATTGTCGCTACAGTTTCATTCTCAGCAGGTGAGATCACATCAATCTGCATAGGTTGGGCAGTTGAATTGATTTCGTAGCGATACTCAAAGGCACTAACAGATGCTCTGGCAAGAGAGGGAGAACCTGTAGACAAAAACGAACTTAAATAAGAAGGCAACAAGACAAATAATTTACCGTCTTGTGTGAAAATAACTGTCAGCGGAATCGGCAAGTAATCTTTGAGCCGCCACTGTCCTACAAATTGCGAGGTGCGGGAGTTAGTTAAGGCGGGGTTTGGAGATTGAGTTGGCGTTGGTTTTGGTGACTGTTGCGCGATCGCGCTACTGCCAATATTCAATGGCAACAGGCAAGATATGATTAGGAAGTTGCGAAAGTTGAAGTAAGTGTTAGTCATGGAAGGTCAATCCTGATATTTACAGGATTTTACCACTTTAGTTGGCTCTCTGGATCTAATCAAATCGTGTTAAACTTAATTTAAGCCAAAATATCAACAGATAGAAACAATTAACAGTTAACTATCAATACATAGGGCTTGCTGAATAAATGATCGCTTTCCCAAAAACAGGGGCGATCGATATATTCAAGCTCGATTTAAGATAAATTTTTCCGGCTTTACTCCCCTCCAGATATAATTGGAGATTATCTTTAATCCAAAAACAGGTGTTGTTTTGCGCGTTCGACATAAAAACACACAAAAAACCTGGCGCAACCAGGTAGAAAGGTTCATTACTAAACTAGATTACGGTAGGTTCTTGGTTTTTTATTGTTTTTCCCTTTGATCTGCTTATACAGGATATCTATAATTTTTTATCTATGGACTCTGGCAAGATTTAATAGTCCTAGGTCGGTTGGATAGCTAATTTGGGCTGGGGCGCAGGTGGCATCTATGATTAATTTTCTTTGATTTGGTGACTCATTTTTTGCGTCCGAATTCTTGTTTTTTTCGGTTTTAACTGGGGTGATGGAGCGCATTTTTTAGACCATGCGTTCGTTCATTTTATTAATTAAGTTGGGACTAATTTGCTGCCGAAAGTGAACTAATAGTGATGGGTAAAATGCGATTTGATTACTGTAGGTTGATTGACCTATAAAGTATTGTAGATAAGGGTTTTCGCGAATCTGTTCTACTGTTTCCCGATCGCTAATTAAGAGTTTTTCTTTGATGATTAATGCCCCCAATGCCATCCTAAACGATTTGGCTCTTAAGCCCCTTTCTGTGGGGAAGTTTTTAGCATATTCTGCTTCAAATTCTGGCCACGGGATGAGTTCGGCCATTTTTACCCAACGGTTATCTGGTGACAACCTTCGACATGAGGAAAGTTCAAAGTCGGAGGGTGAGGAGAAGCAAGCTCAGCTTTTGTGTACACTAGCGCACTGGGTGATGCAAAGGTTTTGTAATATTTTACCTGTTTATCTTGCACACTTTTCTCGATCGCACGATCACATAACCAGGCCGTGTAACCTTTCTGCACTTATCCAGCAAGCCCTACATATAGCCTTTCTCAGAAAGATGAGGTATGATGTTACTGACATTCATTCATGAGGGTCAAACAGAGAACACACATCGAATGAACTATAATTATATGGTTCAGTAAAGCCACGCGAAAGCGATAGCACACATAATAGCAT
>NZ_JANMZH010000343.1:0-3282 GCF_031383065.1 Microcoleus sp. OTE_8_concoct_300
TTTACGCTATGCACTCGAAGCATTTCGGACAGCCATATCTTTTAGGTTTGTGAAATGGTTGAACCAAAATTGGGACGTATTCTCCGCTTATAAAGCCAGTTTAGGCTTTGTTTGGGCTTAAAATTTGTTTAAGTCCCGCTAGTTTTGTTTGATTGATGTACTACGCTCGATTGACGCTCGATTGGACTTACCTCTTTTCCAAGTAATCCTTGAATTTAGCAATTAGTGAAGGTGTGCCGTATTTCATTACTATGTAATAGAAACACTTTTTACCTACATCTGAATAGCTACGAGGCTTCCCCCTCTTCTGGGTGAAACCCAAACCGATTTGTATAATTTTGCTGGCACTTGTATATTTATCGGATAATTCCAAAATGCGCTCAAAAACTGCTGTTTCTGACTCATTTGGGAGTAATCTTGCGAAATCTTCGGCATCCCAGATAACTGGATAATCCTCTCTGGGTAAGGGTTCTGGAGTTATCTCTGCTTTGATAAGGTTATCCGACCTCGATAATTCTTCACCTTCTTTATTTCCTGAATTATCTGGTAAATTATCCGAGCTTTGGTTGGCTTGCCTTCGGTGTAATTCTCTCGATCGATCTAGTTCTTCTGGTGTCGATTCGGCTAACCAATAATCCCACGATACTGACTGATTTAATGCCCGATTCAGTTTGTCTATGTCCGATTCTACTCCAGGTTCAGTCTCAGATTCTACTTCAGTTTGTGTCTTTTGCAAGCTAATATTTACATCAGGTTTTTGGTCAATTTTTGAATTACTAATAACTTGATTGTCATACTCTAAAGTAAAGCCATTAAATAACTCATAGACCCATTCAGGACGTATCCAGTACGGCAGAATAGAAATAGGCAAGTCTTTGATGCACTCTCCGTCTTCATCTTTGATACCCGAAATGGTTCCTTTGAAAAGTGGCTGATATTTACTGTCCGATCGTAACTGAAGTTTAATCACTCCTGAATTAACAGATTTACTAAAACCGTCGCCACCGCCGAAAGCAGCATTAGTATCATTATGAGCAATGAAGATAGGCGCTTCTTTGCCTTTGCGAGGGTCGCCGACAACTTTTCTTGTTAGTTTGCTGGCAGGTTCCGCCGTACCTTCTTCAAATCCATATTGTGTCATCTCATCAAAGATAGAGGTCAGCCAATCATCCTTCAAAGTTCGGACTTTAAATCGATCGTACATGGTGTTAAGTTGTTGACCAACTTCATCAAAGTTTTGATTTGCGCCATAGCCAGGAACTCCCAACTTAACCAAAGTTTTCCAGCACTCATCATAATTTTGGTGAAAGTGAGGGTCAGCGATCGAGATGATTTTGTGACCATATAAATAATGCCGGCACAGTGCTAAAAAAGCTGCAAAGTAACTTTTAAAGCTACCCATATCCCCATAAATTAGGAGGGGTTTGTGCATCAGTTGTGCGATCCATCCTCCCTCATGTTCCTCAATCAATTTCAACAGCTTCGATCGAGCAGCAGCTATATACTCCGCTCTCTTCTCTTCTTCGGTTTTCTCTTTTGCCACACCACTAGGCACACTATCAACAACAGAATCAGAAATAGAATCTGTTTCTGACTGAGAATCAGAAGCAGTTTTTGTTTCTGGTATTGGGGGTTGTGAAGTTTTGAGAAGATGCTCAAGAATGGTGGGGTGATCGTGAGCCATGACTCGGACAAAATTCTGCTGAGTCTCCGCTTTGTAGACCTCAACTGAGGCATCAGCCCGAAGCTTCTCTTTGACCACTACCTCCTCAACTAGGACATCGGTGAGTGCGGAGTTAACAGCAGCATCAAGCGCTAGTTGTTTCAGTCGCTGCTCAAACTCCCAGAGCTCTTGCCGTTCGAGTTGTTCCTTTTTTTTCTGACTGTCGTGCCAGCCAAAATATCCGCAGCCGATCGCAGCCAGAGAGCTTGCTTGTCGAACTCCCACCCAGCGATCGAACGGAAGCGGCATCAATGCCAGCCCCAGACAGCAAAATGCTCCGAAAAATGACCCGACTGTTACCCTGTTACCCATGACTGATGACTCCTATCCTTTACCCAATCCCCAATACCCAAAATCCAATGCCCTTACTACCCAATGCCCTTACTACCCAATGCCTGACGACTGATGACTGATGCCTGATGACCGATGCCGACCGATGACTGATGACTGATGCCTGATGACTGATGCCTGATGACTGATGATCGATGACTGATGACTGGAGATATCCCGGCAGGGGGTAGAGCGAAGACAACCGTACCAGCCGGGATGGAAGTATTATTTACTACCGGCACCAATGATCCACATGGCGACAATGACAAAAGCTGCGATCGCCAAACCATGCTGCCAGGTCAGGAGATAGTACAAATCCCAGAAGCAGAGAATGCCTCCGATCGCCAGTGCTGCACCGCCCGTCCGCCACAAACCGGAGTAAGCGCGATCGGCTGGCGACATGAAAAACAGACTGAGAGAGCCAATGACGATCGCCACGATTCCTAAGAAAAGATGCGATTTCGAGAGCCGGAATAAATTTGCAATGCCGATGCCGATCGAGAAATTCATTACCAAAAATTGCCAGTTATTGACATTTTTGAGATGTTTCAGTTGTGCTGACGGCTTATAAACAAGTGATTCATCCTGTGGCTGTGGTTGTTGCTGTTGCTGCACAGGAAGTTTTTTCGGTAACTGTGGAGTTGGTAAAAACATGGTTGGTGCATTTATTGAAGGTTTTGCCGTAGAGTAGACAACAATTGGGGCAAATCTCGATATTCTGTATTGCCGAAGTTTCAGCAACTACTAAATATCCGTAAGGGTTCGGTACTTTTATCCCCGGTTCATGGTCATCTGTCGTTACCCAGCCTGTATTTGTCGTAGCAACAGTGCCGTTCTTGTAATCGATCGAGCTAACGACTTTAAAAACGTGACCTTTAGAAATAATCAACTTTCACCTCTCATGAAATTAGTAAATCTTGAAAAACCACGATTTATCTGCGAAGCAACACCTTTAGCTTTACCTGCCATGTCGCCTGACCAGTTAACCGCCACATTGATGGAATCCTTCGCTCTACCTGTTGCCATTTGTGACAAGTTAAGAAAAAGTGCAAATTGTCAAGGGGGTAGACCAAAAAAGGTAAAATAGAATGAAACCTTTACGGGGCAAGCAGTTGAGCCATAGTTAAACCAGTTATGATTCGCAAAAAAAGAATTAACCGAGATCATGCAAAGAAAAAAAATAGTCCCCAAATAGAAAATGAAGCGATTGCGAATCACCTGGAAGATTT
>NZ_JANMZH010000344.1:0-2084 GCF_031383065.1 Microcoleus sp. OTE_8_concoct_300
CGTGCAAATCTGGGCAACGGCGCGTAATTTTGCACTCAATTTATATCGAGAGTATGGATTTCAGAATATGGCTCAAGCTCAACGACTTGCTGGCTTTGGTCTTAACACACTCAAGGAATTATTTAGAATGAAATAGCCCTGGGTCGGGGTTACTGGCAATAAAATTTTCGAGTTCCCATAAAGCTTTTCCTTCATGTTCTACAAATTTTTCTACCGATTTATTTTCAGACATCTCAACTCCTAATTAGATTCACATCCTCATTATACATAATTTATGATTTACAAATCATTTACGATTGCTATAGAATGTTGGTAACATTAATTTTTGAGATAGGCTAGCTTGTAACAATTCGGCTGCCTATCTTTTTTTAGCACAAGTGGGTTAACTCTTTACGCTCTCTGGGTTTGGGACGGGTTGTCACCCCCCCAGCTCAAATTCAATTTCCAGAATACGACTTGCAGGGGGGAGATGAATTTACACTCAACGATACTTCTTTTCGAGTTGCTATTGCCCTTGACCCGAAAATAGCCAAAAATCTCCAACAACAATCACCCCCAATTATTCCCTCAAATCAAGCCCATCTGTGGGAAATGCTGCAAGCTTTTCTGTTCAAAGCTGTGGGTGGTCAAAATAATATCGGAGTTCTCGGTGATTATGTTTTACTGAAGGAGTTGGGGAAGGGCGGTTTTAGTTTGGTTTATTTGGCGCGACATAAACAAACAAATGAAGAAGTCGCCCTGAAAGTGATGTTACCAAAAGTTGCTGCGAATCAGCGGGCTGTGAATTGGTTTTTGCGGGAAGTGGATAATACTAAATGTTTGAAACATCCTCATGTGGTAGGATTTAAAGAGTCTGGTTATGCTGATGAAACTTTCTTTTTCACGATGGAATACTGTGAGGGTGGTAGTGTTGTTGATTTGATGCCAAAACGCGGTGTCAGCACTTTGCCGATTGATGAGGCTGTGGCTATTATTGTGCAAGTTTTAGATGGTTTGACTTACACTCATAATGCGGAAATTCCGAATGTCAGATTGGCTGATGGTAGTTTTGCCAAAGGACGGGGTTTGATTCACCGGGATTTGAAGCCGGGGAATATTTTTCTGGCGAATATTGGCGGAAAACAAGTTGCTAAAATTGGGAATTATGGGCTAGCAAAAGCTTTCGATAAAGCGGGTTTAAGCGGCTTAACTCTGAGTGGTAATGCTGTTGGTACGCCGTATTTTATGCCGCGACAGCAAGTGCTTGATTATAAGTATGCTAAGCCAGAGGTTGATGTTTGGGCGGCTGCGGCTTGTTTGTATGTGATGATTACGGGATATTCGCCTCGCAATTTTGTGGGATTAGATCCGTTTCGTGCTGTGTTGGATAATGATGTGGTTCCTATTCGCGATCGCACTTCCTCGATTCCTCAACGGCTAGCAACCGTAATAGATCGCGCTTTAGTTGACAATCCTGAAATTTATTATAAAAGTGCAGTAGATTTTAAAGAAGCCTTATTAAACACTATATCATAAATTAATGAATCCACGATTTTTATTGCAGTCTCGCGAAAATAAACCTCGTTGGCTTGTCCTATTTTTATTGGGTTTAATCACGACTTTGGCAATCGCCACAACCACAGTTTACCTCACAACGCCGATCGCCCAAACAGCCAATCCCACCTTATCTGTAGACGTTAAAGCCGATCGACATCCCATAAGTCCCGACATCTACCGTATGAATGATTATGCACTAGAACCCGCCCTCGCCAAAAAGTTGCGAATTCCGCTAGAACGCTGGGGGGCTAATCACACCAGCCGCTACAACTGGCTTGTCGATTCTTTCAACAGCGGCGATGACTTCTTTTTCGTGGTTGGCGGCGAAAGTGTGTGTAGGATCATTTGTGACAAGTTAAGAAAAAGTGCAAATTGTCAAGGGGGTAGACCAAAAAAGGTAAAATAGGATGAAACCTTTACGGGGCAAGCAGTTGAGCCATAGTTAAACCAGTTATGATTCGCAAAAAAAGAATTAACCGAGATCATGCAAAGAAAAAAAATAGTCCCCAAATAGAAAATGAAGCGATTGCGAATCACCTGGAAGATTT
>NZ_JANMZH010000377.1:0-5943 GCF_031383065.1 Microcoleus sp. OTE_8_concoct_300
AGTTTACCCAAATTTTATTCCGGAGGGAGACCAGATTATTAGCAAAACCTATATGACAAGAGTTGAAGGTGAAAATACAAGACTCAGACATTACTTGGCTCGGTTAAAAAGAAAAACTCTTTGTTATTCTAAGTGTGAAAACATGCTAGGGTATTCAATTAAATTACTAATTCATTATCTAAAATTTGGAGATGTTCCAATTCCCCATCAAAATGCTGGAAATCATTTTCGACTCCCCTCGCGTATTTTTACTCGTATCATACCCTAATTCAGCAATGCCCCAGCCCTGTCTGGCGTGTTAAATCAGAGCCGCATAAAAAGCAGAAAACGGCTATTTCACGTTCGGATTTTTCAGACGTAAAGCAATAAAAACTGCTTGGGGGAGCTTGGTTTCAAAATCAAAACGCCCAAAGTTAGTAACCTCGTTGCTTACTGAGTCCAGCGGTGCTTACGGCGCACTCTACAAACTCAACCGGTGCGCCGAATAGCACCCTACAAACTACAAGCTTTCAAGCGTTTGAGGGACTTTGAACCTAAGCGTTTGAGCCACTCGTGAGCGGGCTGGGTGCTGATGGCCAGCCCGCTCATGAGTGCAATCAACGTGTTTACGTCATTGTAGCCGTTGGGTATTGGCAATAGATATTATTTATTGCCAGTAGTCTATCTTATGAAGAAGATTTATCGATCGCCCGCTATGACATTTCAAGCGTTTGGGGGACTTCTTCACCACTTATGAGCGGGCTGGGTGTTTATGGCGCACCTTACCCCAGATGGCCGCTCAAAGGATTTGTTGGCCTTAGTCCTATAGAACCCATTTGACATCTAAGAAGAGGGTGCAAGCCTTTTAAGCATCAGTCGAATAAAACAAAGGTTGAGCTTGGCAGTCGCATTATCCAAAGTTCTCTCAAAGTTCTTGACTAAAATTTTGCATCTTTCCACCCAAGCATTTGACCGTTCTATCACCCACCTGGCTCTAATCGGTACAAATCCGGATTTTTCCTGTACTTTTTTGTCTAGTTTTGATGGTTTTTTCGATAGTTCAAACTTAATTTTCGTCATAATTGTTGGATAAATCTTTTTTAATTATTCTGTGAGATATTCAGGATGATAGCCGTGAGCAAGTAGGATCGTAATCTTGGGAATATTTACAGGTTTAGACTTGAAATAATCGATGTTTTTACTCAACATCTCAATCAAACCAGTATCATCTGATACGCTAGCTTTTGTGCAGTGGGTAAAGAAGGGAAACCCCAGCGTATCAACCGCTAAGTGTCTTTTAATACCATTTGTAGATTTGTAGAAACAAAAACCTTTTGATTCAATATTGGCATTACAAGTATTTTTAACGGCTTGTGAGTCTATCATGATCAACGTAGTCCATTTGGCTTTTTTTTGACCTGCTCACGCACTTGCGAATGTAAGACTCTCATCAGCTCTTCTATCACTCACGGAGACCGCCACTGCTTGTAATGCCAATATACGGTTGAGTACGGGGGCAAGTCACGCAGGTAAGTCTTGCCAATTGCAGCCATTCTTTAATTGATAGAAAATTCCATCCAAGATTTCTCTCTTTGTCCAGTTGAATGGTAAGCGTCTGCTTCTTCGTAGGCAATATCTGATGTAGTATGGGTTCAATTATTTCCCATTCTGAGTCCGTTAGGCTGCTACAGTAAGGCATGGCTGCTGGTTTGTGCTTTTAGGGTGACGTTACCACAAGACCATAAAAGATGTCAAATAGACTCTATATTGGTCGCGGTAGACCACGGAAACACGGGTTCAAAATGAGACTCAATGACCCAACCACATGGCTCGAAGCAGATACTGCGATTGAAATTGATGAACATCCACAGTTGGGACAAGTCCGAGTCAGTCAATGGCTTGACTTACATTTTTATCGTGCGCCGGGACATCCAGTTAATTTAATCCTCCCCCTTAAGAATGAATCCCATGTCAAGCGGTCAGCCGTTTCCACCCTTGTGGTTGGTTTGGGTGGGAGAACGAACTCTACCCAAGCGAAACTGTTTGGTTTAAGTATTTACGACGTTTTGGAGTGGATCATTGGTATCGGTTTGCTAAGCAACGATTACATTGGACATTGCCTAACTTGAGAACTCCCGAACAATTTGAGCGTTGGAGTGATTTAATGCCGCCCCGGAGTTGGCAACTCTGGCTGGCTAGGGATTTAGTTCTCGAAAATCGACTGCCTTGGCAGTCTACTACGAGCGATTTAACTCCTGGACGTGTCGCTCAATCAATGTTATCGGTTTTAGTTGACATTGGTACTCCTACGAAACTACCTAAACATAGGGGAAAATCTCCTGGCTGGGAAACAGGAAAGGTACGGACTAAGGCACCGCGATATCCCACTGTCAAGAAACGAGTTTCTCGACGCAAAAAGTCTTCAAGATTAGTTGTTTAATCTCCTCTCTTTTGAGTTTTTGAGCAATAACTTGCCTTCTGTTGAAAGGCAGCTACTTTTAGATGCGATCATTTTTTAGTCTAAACTCCAGTGCGTTCAAAGACTCGTCGAAATGTATCCGCACTCGGGATACCTCCTGGTAAAGCTAAAAACTGCTCCAACCATTCACCTTTACTTACTCCATAATTTTCCATGTCTTCCCATCCGTTACCTCCTGCAATCACTGACAATATTCCGATAATTAAAATATCTGTTAATACATGAACACGGGTTCTTGCTATAGCATTTCTTAGAAAGATGAGGTATAATATAACTGACTTAAACGGAGTGAAAAATATAGAACCTCAAAATGTTATACAGCTCTAATTAAATGGGGCGCTCTTCGAGCAGTAGTCCCTCGACCCGCCGCAGTCACTCGAATGACAACTATCTCAAATTTTAGCAAGTATCAGGCATTAGTAAAAATGAAAACTTATTCTCTTGAATTTAGACAAAAAATTATGGATGTGTACCATAATGAACCGCTGTCACAAAGAGCAATAGCTAACCGTTTTTGTGTAGCCTTAAGTTTTGTCCAAAAATTGGTTAAACAGTATCGTAACACCCAAAATATTGCTCCTCGCACTGAGCGATGTGGAGTCAAATTAAAACTTAATGCAGAACAACTGCTAATTTTAGCGGAATTGATTGAAGCAAACAATGATGCAACTCTCGAAGAACTCCGTTATTTACTGTACCAAAAAATTGGTTTTACCATCAGCGTAGCCACGATGGGAAGAATGGCAAAACTCTTAAACATGACTTTGAAAAAAAAACTCTTTTCCCGTCAGACAAAGGCACTGACAGGGTTCTGAACCTGCGATACGAGTTCTGGCAAAAAATTAGAGAAGTTTGTTTCAAAGACTTAATATTCATTGATGAATGTGGAGTAAACTTGGCAATGGTTAGGTTATATGCAAGGGAGGCTAAAAGGTTCAAGAGCCAAGGAATCAAAACCGAATAAACGCGGAAGAAATGTCTCAATAATTGGAGCTATATCGGTCAAATAAGTCCTAACATCAGTCATTTTAATAGGTACAAATGATGGAATTACATTTGAGGCTTTTATTATCCGAAAATTAGTGCCAAAGTTATGGAAAGGTGCTTGTGTAGTAATGGATAATTGTACTATTCATACCGGAGAAGAAGTAGAAAAAGCCATCCAAAAAAAAGGGGCTAAATTAATATACTTGTCGCCCTATTCGCCGGATTTCTCCCCAATTGAAAATTTATGGTCAAAACTTAAAAATATTCTCCGTTCTATCAAGACACCTACTTATCAAGAGTTAGCAAAAGCCATAGAGTTTGCATTTAGTGAAGTTACATCAGCAAATATTTGGAATTGGTTTACTCACTGCTGTTATTGTACCTCACCTTTGTAAGAAATGCTATACACGGGGGTCTTTGATTTGGGCAAATACTAATGCCATTTTTTCTGTCAGTTCAGTTGCCTGAGCTATACTCAATTTTTTTGACCTTTTAATCCTGTGTTTGTCAGAGGTGAAACCTGATGCCATAAGACCGACCTGCTCAGTAAGATAGAAACTTTGTACTCACCAGTCTACTAGATAACATCTCTGATCCTCAAACGATATCTGTGATGATATAAATGTGCCAAATAATCTGTATTTTTAACTACCAAATTAGATGCGCTTACCCTGCGATATGCATTTAAAAGTATAGATCTATATTTTTAGGAGAAGCCCTTGGGCGTTCATGTTTGCAGTAAGCTATACTTAGCGTACCAAATCGTTCGCTTGTTACTCGATCCCCTTGTTCAATAAAACTAAAAGAAGGTATCAAATGAGTTGGGTTTATCTGTTTTTAGCAATAATTTCAGAAGTAACAGGAATTACTTGCATGAAATTGTCAGTAGGCTTTACTAAACTTTTGCCTTCCATAGCGATATTTATTTTTTATGGAATTAGTCTTACTTCATTAACAATTGCTATTAAAAAGATTGACATAAGCGTTGCTTATGCCGTTTGGTCTGGTTTGGGAACAAGCCTGATAGCAACCATAGGTATTTTGTGGTTTGAAGAGCCAGTAAATTTTTTGAAAATAGCATCAATTGGAATAATCATTATAGGTGTTATTGGTTTAAATATAAAGTAGTGAATACTAGGTTCTGAACCAGAAATGTTGAACGTAAGGGTGTTTTTTTTGTAAAAGTAGATGGTTATTTTTATTGCTCTTATGCTCAATATGTAGTGCTCCCCTTAAATTTTTGAATAGTTGAAAAAAGAGCATTGGATCTCGAACTTTACTTGCCTTAAAAAAGGTGAGTATATCTACATCTATAGAAAGTTAAACACCTTATTTTCCTACTAATATCAATTCTCCAAAATTATGCAACAGTAGCCAAAGCTGATAAAATGTAGTCCCATCCGGCTATAGATGCTATTTCTTCTGTTGAAAGTTCCCCCAGAAAAGCGCAAACTTTTTCTTTAAGACCATCTAGATTTTTATAGATTTCCCAACTCAATTCTTGTTTTATGTGTGACCATATTCTCTCAATGGGATTCAATTCAGGGCTGTATGGTGGTTGAAAAATTAGTAGAATATTATCTGGTATTTTTAGGCTACTACTTTGATGGAACTTTCCATTATCCAATTGGATAACATTTAAATGAGCGGGATATGTCTCGGCTAATTGATCTAAGAACATTTGAAAGCACATACCATCTAAATGTGAGAACTCTAACCAAAAACTTTCTCCTGTTTGTGGCGCAACTGCACCATATAAATAGTAGGCTTTAAAATTCCATTGAACTAAACCTATTGGTTTAACTCCCAAAGCTGTATTTTTTTTCCTTTCAATTGTTTTTAAGCCAATTCTTGTTTCATCTTGACACCAATATTTCAGTCCCTTTTCTGCGGGTTTGGGGCTTATAGACTCCAACCACCAAGCAACTTTTAGTAATTTTTTTAGTTTTTTTTACACTCTATCCCCGCCGCCTTATCTTTTTTGATGCTCGAACGTCTTGGTACTTTTAATTTAGCTTTCATTCGATAGTATAATTGCTTGTGTAATGTTTGATACTTGACTGATATTTGATATTTCTCTTCTACCCACTTACCAATTTATTTATAACTTTTAAATTCACAGGATTCCTCCCTTAATTTCTCTGATAATCCAGCTATTACAGCTTGAGGAATTACTCGAGGTCTACCAGTTGATTTTCCTATTTTTAGCAGTGCGGGCAGACCGCCAACACAATATTGTTTTAACCATCTATTTACAGTTATCCTATGTACCCCTAAACGTTCTGCTACATCTGTAAGGCTTGGACTCAATCCAGCTTTTAACCAATAAAGTGCCTGAATTTTTTGTCGGTTAGCTATAGTGGGAGCGTGTCACTTTTGCGATGAGTATAAATACTGGTGAACCCCACCATGACTTTTTTGCCGATCATCAGTATAATAGGGAATAATTATCATCTCTTCCCACTTGATATATAATCATGACACCTGAACAACAACAG